>JBKJQD010000064.1:0-22109 GCA_046594125.1 Aestuariivirga sp. | reverse complement strand
ATCAACGTGTCGGTTTGATCAAGGCTTTGCAGAAGTGCTGCGTAGCGGCTGTTGAGTTCAGCGTCAGAGAGGGCTTCCCAGCGCTCGTGGCCGCCCGGCTTCTTCTCGACAAGCCAGTGCAGATGGTTCTCCAACCCGTAACGCTGGTACCCTTTCACCTGAACATTGGAGAAGCCGGCCAGCGACAGCACCTTCCCAAGGCTCTCGCGCGTATGCAGTACGAGATGCTCCGACCAGAAGGTAAAATTCTTGAACGGCTCGCTGGCCAGCGTCCGGTGCAGAAAATCCCGCGCATGGGGAACTTCGATGATCAATTTTCCACCGGTGCGCAGTCGCGTTCTGATTTCGGACAATGTTTCAACCGGCTCCGGCAGATGCTCCAACACGTGGAACAAAGATACCACATCGAGCGACTGCCTCTCAAAATCAGCGATGCTGTTCTCAACGCGGAAGCCATCCTTCTTCAGTGCGGCAACTTGTATGGCATTCAGCTCGACACCAACGGCTTGCCGGGCCAATGCCGCGATCTGCCGCAGAAACATGCCGTGGCCGGTGCCGAAATCGCAGACCAGTTTTCCCGCAATGCTGTTGCGGAACATGGCGGCACGGCGTTCCGAATCGGCAAGGGTGGCTGTTGACACCTTTTGCTCGCCAAGATGGCTGATCGACTGGCGGCCGTCATTCTCAACACCTTTATCGGTGTAATAGCCCGTAAGGTCGTCTTTCTCGCGGTCGAGAAAAATCACGCCGCTGTCCTCGCAGCGGTAGACGACGAGATCGGCTCTGTCACGCGTGCGCGGATGATAGGGCGAGACCCGCTCGCCGATCAGCTTGTACTTGGCCAGGTAGGATTTCATGGAGCGTGGTGTACCGTTCCGCATGCCAGTTTGCAAGCTTCCGGACTTGCGGCAGGCAAGGATCGCGGACTATGGAGGGGGCAATGACTCATCCGGCGGCACCAATCGACATTCTCTACATTGCCAGTCATTCCCGTTCCGGTTCAACGCTGGTTGGCTCGGTGCTGGGAATGGTGGAAGGCTACGTCTATCTTGGCGAAATCCGCGAGGTGTGGCGCGACGGGTTGATTGACAACCAGAGTTGTGGCTGCGGACAGAAGTTCCGCGACTGCCCGTTCTGGACAGAGGTGTTCCAAAAGGCTTTCGGCGGCTTCGAAACGCCTGAGGTGACAGAGGCTGGCAAGCGCATCAACGCCATGGCGCAATTACCCCAGACGTTCGATTTTCTGCGCCTCGCCTGGACTTTTCCGCGCGGGCACGGCGCACCTGCGGCCCTAACTGATCCGTTGGCGGCTCTCTATGCGGCCATCCGCGACGTGTCGAAGGCCGAGGTCATCGTCGATTCCTCCAAGACGATGCGCTATGCGGGCCTGCTCGCGGCAACGCCGGGAATCGATTTCCGCATGCTCAACCTCATCCGCGATCCACGCGCCATCGTGCAGTCGCGGGCCGGACAGGCGCGCTACCGCGATGGCAGCCTGAAACCCATAGCCGCCGGCTATGGCCGCTATCGCGTGGTCCGCATTCTCGCCAAATGGGCGCTGCGCAATTGGCTCGCAGGCCGCGTCGTCGCGCGCGATGGCGGCAGCAGACTGCTCTATGAGGATTTTGTAAACGATCAAAGGCCGGCACTCGCGGCAATCGCCGGAACCGAAAAGGCTGCTGCCGCCATCGCCTTGCTGGCCCGCGGTGTTGCGCCGGATTTCGTCCAGCACCAGATCGCCGGAAACTGGGTGCGGGGCTTGCGCATCGAGACCACGGAAAGCTGGCGCGAAAAGCTTCCGTGGTTTCCCCGTGTCGTGACAGGCATCCTCTCCGCGCCGTTGCGCTGGCGCTACCGTTCAAGCCCCGGCGCTTGAGTTCGCGGCTTCCCGCCTCTATTGCTGCTCTCGACATGAAACAGGTCTTCAAGATATTCTTCGGCGAGCGCGAGACGAGGCCGTTCTACGTGCTGGCCTGCTTGCTGTTGTCTGGGATAGCCGAAGCCGCCAGCATCGGTTCGCTGCTGCCCGCCATCACCGCCATGTCGGGGGGTGCGACCGCCTCGTCTTCGCCGCTCAACGATTTCGTGCATCGGGCTTTCGGCGCGGCGGGAATTGAACCCAGCACCGGCAATCTCATCCTGCTGGTGGTGGCCTTCGTCGTCCTCAAGGCGGCACTTGCCTTCGCAGCACTTTCCTATGCCGGCATCTCGGCGGCGCGTGTGGCCATCTCACTGCGCCGCCGCCTGGTCGCCGCCATCTTCGATGCCCGGTGGTCGTTCTTCGCCGATGAGAGCGGCGGCCGCGTCGCCAATGCCATCAGCAACGATGCCGGGCGGGCCGGCGATGCCTATCTGGTGGCCGCCCAGGTGGTGGCCTTCTCGGTTCAGGCCGTGGCCTATGCCGTGGTGGCCTTCGTCATCGACTGGCGCCTGGCCTTTTTAGGGATTGCCGGAGGCATCCTCGTCGCCCTCACCATGGGCCGCTTGGTGCGTATCACCCGCTCCGCCGGCTACAAGCAGACCGACCGCACCTCGGCATTGACCATCGGCATGCTCGACATGCTGACCAACATCAAGCCGCTGAAATCCATGCAGCGCCATCAGGCAACGCTCGACTCGATTGGCAAGACCCTGAAGCGCCTGAAGCGCGCCCTGGTGACGCGCGAGCTGGCCAAGTCAGGCATGGCCCAAGGCAGCGACGCGGTCGTTGCCATGCTGGTCGGCGGTGGTGCCTATTTCGCCCACCAGACCCTGCACACGCCACTGCCGGAACTGGTGGTCAGCGGCATCGTGTTTTTCCAGATGGTGACGATTGCCTCGAAGATGCAGAAATATCTGCAGCAGGCGGTGCAGTTCGAAAGTGCCTATGTGCGCACCATTGAACTTATCTCCCGCGCCGAAGCCAACCGCGAGCTGAACGAGGGCCGCCAGAAGCCGCAACTTGGCACTGGCTGCGAGTTCCACAACGTGCATTTCGCCCATGGCGAAACGCCAGTGCTTGCCGATGTGTCCTTCGAAATTCCGGCCGGCGCCATTACCGTGCTGAATGGCCCCTCGGGTGCGGGCAAGACCACCATCATCGACCTGCTGATCGGACTCTATCGCGCTGACAAGGGCCGCATTCTGATCGGCGGCACGCCGATTGACGACATCGACATCTTCGCCTGGCGCCATATGATCGGCTACGTGCCGCAGGAGCTGAACCTGTTCCACGCCAGTATCCGCGACAACATCACCATGAACGATGCTGACATTGCCGATGCCGATGTTCTGGCCGCACTTGAGCAGGCCGGTGCTGGTGATTTCGTCGCCAGCCTGCCGCAGGGCCTCGATACCGACGTTGGCGAAATGGGCGGCAAATTATCCGGCGGCCAGCGCCAGCGCATCTCACTGGCCCGCGCCCTGGTAAGCAAGCCCAAGGTGCTGATCCTCGATGAGGTGACCAGCGCCCTTGACCCAAAGACCGAGGCCGGCATCGTCGAAAACATCGCCGGACTGCGCGGCGCCTATACCATCATCGCCATCACCCACCGCGAGGCCTGGACCAGGATCGCCGACCGGCTCTACCGCGTGGCCCACGGCGGTGTTACTCCTGAAACCGCCCGCAAGGCTCCAGCCAGAAAGAAGGTTCGCGCATGACCGAATTCACGCCACTTGCCGGCGCCGCTGGCGGCTTGCTCATCGCCCTCTCGGCGATTTTGCTCATGGCCAGTCACGGCCGCATCGCCGGTCTCAGCGGCATCTTCGGCGGTCTGTTCGCCACCGAGCACGGGCCTGAAGTCAAGTGGCGGTTCACCTTCCTGGTGGGTCTCCTGGCGGGCACGGCCCTGGCTGTTGTAACGGGCGCCTTCGATGCCACGACGATCAGTTTCTCGGGTGGCCCGTTGACCATCATTGTGGGCGGCCTGCTGGTGGGTGCTGGAACCGCCATTGGCGCGGGCTGCACCAGCGGCCATGGCATCTGCGGTCTGGCGCGGCTGTCGTCCCGCAGCCTGGTGGCCACCTGCGTTTTCATGGCGCTGGCCATCGCCACGGTCTTCCTCACCCGTCATGTGATCGGAGGCTAGACCATGGAACGCTTCACCGTCTTCATCGCCGGGCTGCTGTTTGGCGCGGGCGTCACCGTCTCCGGCATGGTCAATCCCATGAAGGTCCTGAACTTCATGGACATCGCCGGCCAGTGGGACCCGACGCTGCTCTTCGTCATGGGAGCGGGCCTGGCCGTCACTTTCATCGGCTACCGCCTCGTCCTGGCGCGGGCCAAGCCGGTCTTCGCCGCGGCCTTCACCCTGCCTTCGTCACGCCTCATCGATGCCCGGCTGGTGGGTGGTGCCGCCCTCTTCGGTATCGGCTGGGGCCTCACCGGCTTCTGCCCCGGCCCCGCCATCGCCAGCCTCGCCTTCCGCCATTGGCAATCGTACCTCTTCGTCGCCGCCATGGCCGCGGGCATGATCGCCGCGCGTTACGTCATTGCCCGGCCGGCCAGCGGCAGCACAGCGGCGGAGGTTGAAGGTTAAACCCGCCCATACTTGCGCATGACATCAAGCAACTCGCCGTGCGGTAAAGCAATCGAGCGGTGGCCGTCGCGGCCCGTCATCGTCTGGTTGACGATGACCGCGTCGAGTACTGCTTCCTCAACCGCCTCCACGGTGGCCATGAACAGCGGATCGAGGCTGCCGTTGGGCAGGCTCTGCATGGTGACGGCGCCGCCGCCGCGCGCCGCAAAGGCCTCGGCGTTCGCCGTCGAGAAGGCGAGGAAAATATCGCCCGAGGAATTGTTGCCCACCGTGCCGGTGCGCGCCAATCCCATCGGCACACGCCTGGCGATGCGTTTCAACTGATGCGCCATGAGCGGCGCATCGGTGGCGACGATGGCGATGACCGAGCCCTGATCCTTGTGACGGAGCTTGTCGCGCGTGATATGACGGCCCACCGGAACGCCGAGCACGGTGAAGTCCTCGCGCCGCCCGAAGTTCGACTGGACGAAGACGCCGACTGTGTAGCTCTCGCCGGCGATGGTCACCAGCCGCGATGCCGAGCCGTTGCCGCCCTTGAAGTCATAGGTGATCATGCCGGTGCCGCCGCCCACACTGCCCATCTCGACTGGCCCGCCGCGCGCCCCGTCGAGCGCCGCCAGCGTGTGTTCCGTGGTGACGTGAAAGCCGTTGAGGTCGTTCAGGTCGCCGTCATAGGTTTCAGCCGCCACCGGCAGCCCCCAGTCCTGCCCGGTGCCGATTTTTCGTGACACCAGCCAGCGGATGGTGGCATCGCGCGTTACGCCGCAAGAGTGCGTGTTGGTGATGGTGATCGGTGTTTGCAACTCGCCCGCTTCCTCGATCCACACCACGCCAGTCATTTCGCCATTGCCGTTCAGCGCGTAATACCCCGCCGCACAGGGGATACTGGCACCAGCCAGCCCGCGCGGCAGGATCGCCGTGACGCCGGTGCGCACCGGTCCCTGCCCCACCACCAGCGGGCCATCGCCCAAGATCAGCGTGACGGTGCCCACCTCAACGCCGGCAACGTCGGTGATGGCGTTGTAAGGCCCCGGTGTTCCGGGAAAAGGCAGTCCAAGGTCGCGGCCGCGTGGTCTCTGTATTTCCATTTCGCAAACTCTCCGGCAATTGCTCTTTGCATTTTGCTCCGCATGCCACATCATGGCCGGGCAAGGATAGAGCATGGCAGCGGAAAGCCTTTCACACTACCGCGAATTCCTCATCATCCTCGGTGTCGCCGGGCTGGTGGTGCCGCTGTTCATGCGCATCGGCATCAATGCCGTGCTGGCCTTCCTGCTGGTCGGCATCGTGCTCAGCCCCGATGTGCTGGGCCATGTCGTCACCCGCATTCCGGCCCTCAAAGCGCTCGTCATCGGCGATTCGGACAACATCGCCAGCCTCGGCGAACTGGGCGTGGTGTTCCTGCTGTTCCTCATCGGGCTTGAGCTTTCTTTCGAGCGCCTCAACACCATGCGCCGCCTGGTTTTCGGGCTCGGCGGATTGCAGGTGCTGCTGTCGCTGCTGGCCATCGCCACCCTCGCCGCGGCATTGGGCTTCAGCACCGATGCGGCACTGGTCATTGGCGCCGCCCTGTGCCTGTCGTCCACCGCCATCGTCGTGCAATTGCTGTCGGACGCCAAGCGGCTGGGATCGCAGACCGGGCGCACCGCCTTCGCCGTGCTGCTGATGCAGGATCTGGCGGTCATCCCGCTGCTGCTGCTGGTCACCATGCTCGGGCGCTCGTCGGGCGGCTCGGTTCTGGCCGATGTCGCCATGGCATTGGGCCAGGCGGCGCTGGCTATCGCGTTGATTGTCGGCATCGGACGCTTTGCGCTGCGCCCCTTGCTGCGCATGGTGGCGGGCACTAACAGTTCCGATCTCTTCATGGCGGCAACCTTGTTGATCGCCGTGGGCACCGGTGTCGCCGCCACCATGGCTGGACTGTCGATGGCCCTGGGCGCCTTCATCGCCGGGCTCATGCTGGCCGAGACCGAGTACCGCCGCGCCATCGAGGCCATCATCGAACCCTTCAAGGGCCTGCTGCTCGGCGCCTTCTTCCTGCTCGTCGGCCTCGGCATTGACCTGCAGGGCCTGGCCCAGCATCCGTTGCCCATCCTGGCGGGCGTTGCTGGCCTCATCGCCGTGAAAGGCACGATCAACTATGGGCTGGCGCGGGCTTTCCGCATCAACCGTGGTGCCGCCATCGAGAGCGCCATGCTGCTCGCCCCCTGCGGCGAATTCGCCTTCGTCATCCTGGGGCAAGCAACGGCACAAGGCATCCTCGGCCAGAACGGCCATCGCGACGGCCTGCTCATCGTGACACTCACCATGCTGTCCATCCCGCTCTTCGCCCGCATCGGCGCACGCCTCAACCTGCGAATGAAACAGCGCATGAGTTCCAGCGCCGCGGCCGAGACACCCCTGCCCGATGATCACCAGCCGCGCATCATTGTCGCGGGTTTCGGCCGTGTCGGCCACCTGATCGGCTCGATGCTTGATGAGCACAAGCTGCCCTATATCGCCATCGACGCCGACGCCGAACTGGTGACCCGTGAGCGCAAGAACGGCTTTCCGGTCTACTACGGCGACGCCGCCAATCCGGAATTCCTGAAGAAGTGCGGCCTCGCCGAAGCCCGCGCTCTGGCCATCACCATGGACAACCAGGTGCGCGTCGACGACGTGACGCGTATCGCCCGTGCATTGCGCGGTGACCTGAAGATCATCGCCCGCGCCCGCGACGAGCGCCACGCCATGAAACTCTATGCGGCAGGCGTCACTGAAGCGGTGCCCGAGACCATTGAGTCGAGCCTGCAGCTGGGCGAGGCCCTGCTGGTGGAGACGGGGATTCCCATGGGCCTCGCCATCGCCTCGGTCCACGAACGCCGCGATGGCTTCCGCAAGCTCCTGGGCAGGCCCAACCGCCGCGAACAATTGGACCTGGCCAAAAGGCGGTTACGGCGGAAACGGACGCTCAGTTGAGTTCCTTCGCCCAGTAGCGCACCGTCTTGCCGCGCTCCGCCAGCACCTGCTCACCCACCGGATGGAATCCGAGGGCAACATGAAAGGCATCCGACGCCGGATTGGGCGGCACGGAATTGATCTCGCAGACCAGGCGTTCGCGGCCATCGGCGCGGGTCTGCTCCTCAAGTGCTGAATAAAGCATTCGCGCCAGGCCGCGCCCGCGCGCCTTTTCGCTCACCACCACCCGGTCGATATAATTGAAGCGCCGGTATCGTGCCTTCAGCCAGAAGAAATTCGGGTTGTTGTATGTGCAGCCCTCGTCGAAGGCGACGATCAGCGCCAGGCCATCGGCAGTGGCCCGCACATGCGAGGCCGCCTTGAGCAGATCGCCGAAGGCTTGCGGCGTCTGATACGACAATTCCTCCGCATGCAGATTATTGAGCGAAAGCAGGCGCCCGGACATTTCCTCCGTGAACGGAGGAGTTATGAATGGCTTGTCAGTTGACACCCAGCTTCTTCTGCAAGCTGGAACTCGACGTTGTGTACTGGAACAGCAGGCGCTCGCCCGGATTCTTGTATTTGAAGGCCTGCTGCGCCATCAGCGCTGCTTCATGAAAGCCTGACAGAATAAGCTTCAGCTTGCCCGGATAGGTATTGATATCGCCGATGGCGAAGATGCCGGATGTTGAGGACTCGAACTTCGCGGTATCGACCGGCACCAGGTTCTCATGCAGGTTCAGGCCCCATTGGGCCACCGGGCCAAGTTTCATGGTAAGGCCGAAGAACGGCAGCATGGCGTTGGTGGCGACATCGAAGCTGGCGCCATCATTGCCCTTGATGGTGGCGGCGGAAAGAATGCCGCCCTCGCCCTTGAGGCCGGTCACCTGGCCAAGTCTGAACGCCATTTTTCCGTCCGCCACCAGCTCGCGCATCTTCTTGACGCTGTCGGGGGCGGCGCGGAAGTCATCGCGGCGGTGCAGCAGCGTCAGGCTCTTGGCAACGGGCTGCAGGTTGATGGTCCAGTCCAGTGCCGAGTCGCCGCCACCGACAATCAGCACGTCCTTGCCGCGCAGGGCGTCCATCTTCTTCACCGAATAGAACACCGAGCCGCGCTCATAGGCATCGATGCCGGGGATCGGCGGCTTCTTCGGCTGGAAGGATCCGCCGCCCGCCGCGATGACCACCACCTTGGAATGGAACACCAGGCCGCCGTCGGTCTTCACTTCGAACGAGGCCTCGCCCAACTTCGTCACCTCGGTGACCATCTGGTTGAAATGGAACTCCGCATGGAACGGCTTGATCTGCTCCATGAGCCGCGTGGTGAGTTCGCCGCCGGTGACGATGGGCAGCGCCGGAATGTCATAGATCGGTTTTTCCGGATAGAGTTCGGCGCATTGGCCGCCCGGCCGGTCGAGAATGTCGATCACCTGGCACTTGATATCGACAAGGCCCAGTTCGAAGATGGCGAAGAGCCCTATTGGCCCAGCGCCGATGATGACGGCGTCGGTGGTGATCACGTCTGACATGATGAAACTCCGAAAGTCCTAGAACTGCTTCTCGGGCACGCGCACCCGCAAGCCGTCGAGCCCGTCCGACACCTTGATCTGACAAGACAGGCGGCTCGAGTCGCGCACGTCGAAGGCAAAATCGAGCATGTCTTCTTCCATCGGATTGCGCGCCCCGGCCTTGACCGCCCATTCCGGCTCGACATAGACATGGCAGGTGGCGCAGGCGCAGGCCCCGCCGCAATCAGCGTCGATGCCCGGCACCATGTGTTTGACCGCGGTTTCCATGACCGACATGCCAGCCAGGCCATCAACCGTCTGTTCGCTGCCATTGTGCTGAATGAAAGTGATCTTTGCCATCTTGCCAATCCCAAAAAGGCGTTCTTTTTTCCGAACGGCGTTCTAGGGGATCAGACGGCCAAACACAACCGTTACGGCGATGAATAGATGCGCACCGTCATGGCGCGGAAGTCGGCCACGGCCTTCTCCAGAGCCGTAACCAACTTTTTCTTTACGTTTACGTCAAGATTAAATCCTGCTTCTTCAAGGTCGATGGCAATTTGGTTGATGCGCCGCGCCCCCACCGCCGCCGCCGAACCTTTCAGTGTGTGGGTTGCCAGTTTCCAGCTTGCGGCCGAATCCGCCTGGGCAATCATGGTCAGCGTGGCGGGCAACTGGCCGACAAAGAGATCAATGATTTCCCGTTCCAGTTCAAGGCTTTCCATGGTGTAGTGGCGCAGATGCGCGCGGTCGAACACCGCGTCTTCCGGGGGCGGAACCTGCGGCGGAGTGCGCTTGCGGCGAATTGACATTCCTGGACCCGATCCTGATGCGTTCTGACTGCAAAGCTTAGCGCCCGCCCCTGTGCAAGCCGTAAAGCAACGTCCTCAAGCGCTGGTTTCCCGAGTCATTTCAAATCGATCCATAATTTTAACCAAAACTTAATTTATCTACCGCCAAGGCCCAGCTTTCGGTTCAAGCGGGACTTCGCTTGCGCTATTGTGTCAAGTTGCGGTCTAATCCGTGGGGGAGGCCATTTCCCGTTTTCGCGCCCGGTTTCGGCCAGCGCGAGGTTCGGGAAATCGTCACGGGACCAAGAGCGAAGCGGCGAAAACGCTGCGATAATTGTGAGTATGGGTGCGGGAAAACAACATGGCAAGCAACACGACGGAGACGCGGCGTCCGGACAAGCGTCAGGTCGAGTCCGAAACCACCAGGCGCGAGCCGCCGCGGGTGAGCCTCGATCCAACCCCGGTGCGTGGGCGCCCTGCCAATGAAAACGATCCCGGCACCTCGATGATGCTGGCGAGGCTCCGCCGCCGGCCAACATTCACGCCCTATGGCGTAATAGCACTTGTCCTCACGGCGGTGTGGTCAGGCGGCTGGTTTTTCGCCCATGCCAACACCTTCTCCGCCGCCGCGGGCAATGCTGGCGTGGGCCTGGCGTCCACACTGAATGCGATCGCGCTGTTGCTGGTGCCGGTCAGCGTTGTCTGGGCTACGGTCTATCTGTTGTGGCGGGCAGCTGATCTCCGTCAGGTATCCGATGCCCTGTTCCAATCGGCCATGCGTTTGATCCGCCCGCAGGACATTGCCACCGAAGGCCTGACCACCATCGCCCAGGCGGTGCGCTCCGAGGTCGACCTGCTGGTCGGCGGCGTCGAGCATGCCGTGCAGCGCGCCGCCGTGCTTGAGGAAATCGTCCACAAGGAAATCGCCGCCATCGAGCGCGCCTTTGGCGGCAACGAGGAACGCATCCGGAGTTTGGTCACCGGCATTGAGAACCAGCGCGCCGCCCTGCATCAGGCGGGCCTGGTCATCAACAACGACGCCAATCCCCTTCTCACCCGGCTTGAAACAAACACCAAAAATCTCGACGGCATCGTCGGCACCGCCCATGAAACCCTGGCGAGACTTGAGTCGGGCCTCCGCGATATGGCGGGCGGCCTGTCGCGCACCATGGACGAGGTGACCAGCCGTGCCACCATGGCCGGTGAGGAAATCGGCAGCCAGACATCGCAGATGGAGCGCACGTCGGCGCTGATGCTCGGCGACCTGCGCAATTTTTCGCACCAGCTCTCCGGCCAGATCGACCAGCTGGCCCAGTCCGCAAGTGCGCTGAACGCTGACTCTGCCGATTTCGGCCGCAGTGCCAGTGACGCCGGGGCCCATATCTCGGAGCTCGTTCGCAACAGCGTTGACCAGATCGCCAGCATCAACCAGGATATCAGCCGCACCATCGAGCGTGCCACGGTGAACTCCGCCGACCAGATGAAGCAGTCGGTTGCCGAACTGGCGGAAATGGTCCAGGCCACCGCCAACAATCTCACCTATCACCTGAAGTCGACGACCGGCGATGTCGCCAGTTCCGTGGAGCGTGCCGGTCTCGAAACCGCCCAGCAGATTGAACAGAGCCGTGGCCTGGTGACGCAAGGATTGCAGACGGTGGCCGTCGAATATCTCGACCGCGTCGCCCAGGCCCGCGCCGAATTGGTGGGCTATCTCGACACTTCCGCCGAGAACATTGCCGGCGCCATCAACGAGGCCACCGACCAGGTGGCGGGCCGCCTCAACGCGGCGGGCTCGCAGGTCATCACCAGCATGGACCAGACGGCCAATTCGCTGCTTTCCGAACTGGGCTCGATGAGCACGGGACTGGCGGGCCGGGTGGAACAGACCACCAGCAAGCTGTTCGGCGAGATCAGCGAGCGCGCCGAGAACATCATCCTCAAGCTCGACGATTCGGCCGGCGCCGTCTTCGGCCGCCTCGACGAACAGGCAAGCCTCGTCACCAACCGCGTCGAGGACACCGCCAACCGCATTCTCACTTCCATCGAGGACCGTACCTCGAGTGCGACACTCAAAGTCGGCGATACAGCAGCCCAGGTTCTTGCCGCCCTCGACCAGCAGAACCTCGACTCGGCGGCGCGCATCAGCGACTCGGCCTCGCGAGTCCACATGGCGATTGGCGATGCAACGGATTTGCTGAGCACCCGCCTCGACCGCACCTCGGGCGAACTTCTCGATCATATCGAAGGTGCTGTCGCCACGGCACTCGCCAAGTTCGACCAGACCTCTGCCCGCCTGCGCGAGGCTATCGGCGAGTCGGGTGCGGAACTGGTGGGCAGCATGGAGGGCACCTCGCACGGTGTGCTCAGCGGCCTCGATGACGCCATGGCCGCGGCAACCGCGCGCCTCGACGAAACCGCCGCCGCCTTCCGCAACCTCATTGGCCAGACGACGGACCAGGTGGAAGACCGCATCGGCGGCTCGTCCGACACGCTCAACAGCGTCATGGCCGCGGCGGTCAATGGCGCCACCAGCAAGATCGACGAAGTGGCCAACCTGTTCCATAACCTGATCGAGAAGACTTCGAGCGGACTGGAGCAGCGCCTCGGCACGTCGTCGGACAGCCTGCGCAACCAGGTGAGCGCTTCGATTGCCGCAGCAACCGGCAAGCTCGACGAAACCACGCGACTGTTCCAGCAGTTGATCGGCGGCACCTCGGACGAACTGGAAACCCGCATCGACGGCGCCGCCGAGCGCCTCTATGGCCACATGAACGCCACCGTCACCTCGGTCACCGGCAAGATCGACGATGTGTCCTCGGCACTGGCCGGCCGCCTCGAACAGACTTCGAAGGGTATCACCAGCCAGCTGCAATCGGTCTCGGGCTCGCTCAATGACGTGCTGGTGACCACCAGCGGCACCATCTCCGCCCACCTCAAGGAGACCGCCGACATCGTCAACCGCCAGATGCAGGACTCCGGCATCGCGCTGGCCCAGAACATCGAGACGTCGGGCGGCCTCGTCACCGAAAAGCTGATCTCGGTCTCCGGCAATTTCGTTCTCGATGTCGAACGCACCCGCGAGGATTTGCTGGGTCTGCTCACGTCCACGGCAAACGATACCGCTTCAAGGCTCGAGGAGACCACCGCCCAGCTTTACAGCCGCCTCGACGCCACCACCACCGGCGTCACCGGACAGATCACCCAGACGGCCGACAAGCTCATTGGCCGCCTCGATGCCACGGCGTCGGGCCTGACGGGCAAGCTCAGCCAGACAGCCGATGACATTTTCAACCGCCTCGACACGACCACCACCGACCTGACCGGGCAGATCGCCGAGACCGCCAGCGATCTCCATGGCCGCCTCGACGAGACCACCACACGGCTCACCGGGCGCATCGGCGAGACCGCCCAGTCGATGGCCAAGCGTCTTGAAAGCTCGGGCCAGACCGCCGCCGGCCAGATCGAACAGACGGCACTCAGCGTCTACAGCCGCCTCGACCAAGCCACCGCCCATGTCGGCGGCGAACTGGAACAGACCGCCAGCCGCATCACCGACCAGATCAACCTCACGGCCGACGCCGTGACCGCGAAAGTCGCCGGTGTCACTGACAAACTCACCGGGCAGCTCGATCACTCCTCGCAGTTGCTCGATGGTCTGCTTGACGTCACCGCCGAACGCCTCACCAACCAGCTGGACCAGGTGACCGCCGATCTCGGTACCATCTTCAGCACCAGCACCGGCATCATGGTGCGGCACCTTGATGAGACGGCCTCGGGCCTCCAGGGCCAATTCGTCGACAAGACGGCGGGCCTGTCGCAGCAGTTGCAGCAGTCTTCGGCGAAAGTTTCCGAGACCTTCACCTTGGGTGCTGGCGCACTGCGCGAGCAGATCGAAAAATCGGCCGCGGCACTGACCGAAACCTTCGTCACCAAGACCGGCGGCCTCGGCCAGAAGATGGATCAAACCGCCTGGACCCTCACCGACGAACTGACCACCCGCGCCGAAACCTTGGGGCGTCAGATCGAACAGACCGGTGCCCAGGTCACCGGTGCCTTCACTTCTGGCACCGATACCCTGACTGGCCTCCTCGGCCAGACCTCAACCGAGATTTCCGGGCTGTTCAACAACAAGACCCGGGGCCTCAGCGAGCAGCTTGGCAAGACCTCGGCGGAACTTACCGCCTTGTTCAACGCCAACAGCAAGATGATGAGCGATCAGCTTGATGAAACCGCCAACGAAGTAACCAACAACTTCGCCGAAACCGCCGTGCGTGTGACGAGGCAAGTCAACGAGGCCAACGCCCTCATTGCCCAGCGCCTCGAACGCACCTCGGGTGAAGTTACCTCGCAGTTGGCGGCGGCGGGCAGCAACATGTTCACCAAGATCGACTCGACGGCGCGTGATCTCGGCCAGCGCTTCGATCTCGCCACGCATCTGCTCGAGCGTGTCACCGGCGACATTTCCGGCAAGCTCGAAGGCACCGGCGCCAAGTTCGTGGAAATCATCGATACGGCCAGCAGCCAGATCCTCACCGATCTCGGCAAGGCCAGCGATGCCTTCTCGCAGGGCCTTGGCCAGACGACGCTGCGCATCACCGGCCGCCTCGAACAGGATTCAGGCCTCATGGTTGATCGCATCGACCAGGCGGCGCGTGAACTGGAGCAGGCCTCGGCTGGCACCACCGGCAAACTCGACGACGCCCACCGCAAGTTCTCCAAGCATGTCGAGACCGCCAACACCTATCTGGCCGATCAACTGGCCACCGCGGCGGGCACCCTCGACGAGCGCCTCGAAACGGTTTCGATGCAGCTCACCGGCAAGCTTGAGATGACCGGAGCCCGCGTCTCCGAGCGCCTCGACGATGTCACCCAGCTTGTCGAACGCTCGATCAGCAAGTTCAACGGCGAAATGGAGCGCGTCCTCACCGACCGCAAGGACGCCCTCGACAGCCTGATCGGCGATGCCAGCAAGCGCGCCACCGAGATCGACGCGGTGATGACCAATTACATGAACCTGATCGAAGACTCGTTATCGGCCTCGGAAACCCGCGCCAAGGATATTGGCCGCATCATCGCCGAGCAGACCACCCACGCCAACCGCAACCTCGAAGCCGAGATCGGCAAGCTGGAGCAAAGTTCCGGCGGACAGATTTCGCAAGCCGCGCGCGTGCTGCGCGATCAGCACGAGCGCGCCATGGCGGCGATGACCGAGATGCTCTCCTCCACCGCCACCGACTTCCAGCAGACCGCCCAGGACATGCGCGTCACCGCCCAGCAGGTGGTCAAGGACATCGACACGGCGCGCGCCGAACTGAAGCGCGCCATCCTCGACCTGCCGGAGGAAACCCGCAGCAACGCCGATGCCATGCGCCGCGTCGTCTCCGACCAGATTTCGGCACTCAATGCCTTGGCCGATGTCGTCAAGCGCCAGACCGGTGTCATGGATATTTCCGGTCCTGGCATCACGCTCACTCGAAGTTACCGGGACCCCTCGCCGGGAAAAGCTGAGGGCGCCACGGTCAACCCCTCGCCAGCCGAGACCGTGAGCGCCCCGAGAAAAATCCGCGAACGGAGCGAGAAGATCGAAACGGCCCCGCCTGCCCCGCGCCAACCGCCGGCAGCCGAGCCGCCAGCCCCCGCTGGAAAGCCCGCCGTGGCCCTGACCCGCGAGATGGAAAGTCTCGCGGCCAAGCTCAACATCGCCGCCCGCGACTTGATCGAGGCGGCCGATGGCGGCCTGCCGCCCGATCTTGAGCGCAAGTACGAGAACGGTGAGCGCGATATTTACACGCGCCGTCTCTTCGAGGGCCGCGGCAAGCGTCTGCAGCGTAACATCGCCGACCAGTACGGCAGCGACCGCCGCGTCCGCAACCGCGTCGATGCCTATGTGCGCGTCTTCGAGCGCTTGCTTGACATGATGAGCAATGCCAATCGCGGCGAGGCTCTGGTCGAGGCCTGCCTGGCCTCGGAACAGGGCCGCATCTATGTCATGCTCGCCGAAGCAGCGGGCCGCATTCCACCGCAGAAGTGACGAATTGAATCCATGGATATTGCCAAGCCCTATCTGCTGTTCCTCGGCGACGTGGCGGACCAGCTGGCCGCCAAGACGGCCTCAGGCGTCGTCGACTGGCGTCCCGAATGGTGCGTCGGCCAGCGCCGCCTGCCCGGCTGCAAGGCCGATACCGGCCTGCCCGACATAAGTATTGCCGAGGCTGCCGCCAAGGGGGCGCGGACCATGGTGGTGGGCGTTGCCAACGCCGGTGGCGTGCTTCCGGAACACTGGATCAGCGAAATCGTCGCGGCGCTTGAGGCGGGCCTCGACGTGGCCACTGGATTGCACAAGCGCCTGAATTCCATTCCGGCCATCGCCGAAGCCGCCGCCCGCAACGGCCGCCAACTTCACGACGTGCGCTTCTCGAATGTCAACTTCGCCACCGGCAAGGGCAGCAAACGTCCGGGCCTCCGGCTGCTGACGGTCGGCACCGATTGCTCGGTTGGCAAGAAATACACCGCACTCGCCATCGACCGCGAGTTGCACCGGCGCGGCATCGCCTCCGACTTCCGCGCCACCGGCCAGACCGGCGTGCTGATTTCCGGGCGCGGTGTCGCCATCGATGCCGTGGTGGCCGACTTCATCTCAGGCGCCGCCGAATGGATTTCACCCGCCAACGATGCCGATCACTGGGACATCGTCGAGGGCCAAGGCTCGCTTTTCCATCCCTCTTTTGCCGGCGTGACGCTTGGCCTGCTGCATGGCGCCCAACCCGATGCCTTTGTCGTCTGCCACGAGCCGACCCGCAGCACGATGCGCGGCGTGGCCCACAAGCTGCCGACCATTCAACAGGTCATCGACCGCACCATTGTCGAAGGCCAACTGACCAACCCCGATATCGCTTGCGTCGGTATCGCCATCAACACCGAGCATCTGAGCGAAGCCGAGGCGATGAAATGCCTGGCCGTTACCGGCACGGCCCACGGCCTGCCCTGTGTTGATCCCATCCGCACCGGCGTGGCGGCGATCGCCGATGAGTTGCTCCGCCGTTTTAAGGCCTGACCGCATGCGCCTGACCATCGCCACTGAAAGCTGGCCCATCGCCGGAAGCTTCACCATCTCGCGTGGCTCCAAGACGGCGGCCGATGTGGTGATGGTGACGCTTGAAGCAGAAGGCCATGTGGGACGCGGCGAATGCGTGCCCTATCCGCGCTATGAGGAAACCGTGGCGGGCGTCGTGGCAGCGCTGGAAGCGGCCCGTGTTGACATCGAACGCGGCATCACCCGCGCCGATGTTTCATCACTCCTAAAGCCTCACGCCGCGCGCAACGCTGTCGACTGCGCCCTGTGGGACCTTGAAGCCAAGCGCAGTGGCAAGCCGGTCTGGCAATTGGCTGGACTGGCCGAACCGCAGCCCGTCGTGACCGCCTACACATTGAGTCTCGACACGCCGGAAGCCATGGGCGAGGCGGCGGCCAGGGCCGCAAGCCGTCCGCTGCTCAAGCTCAAGCTTGGCCGCGATGGCGATGCCGAACGCCTGCAGCGCATCCGCGCCGCGGCCCCGGCCAGCCGCCTGATCATAGATGCCAACGAAGGCTGGACGCCGGACAACCTCCAGGCGATGCTCGCCGCCTGCGCCGCTGCCGGTATCGAACTGGTGGAGCAGCCGCTGCCCGCCGCCCATGACGAGGCGCTGCGCCATGTTGATCATCTTGTCCCCATCTGCGCCGATGAATCGGCCCATGACCGTCATGGCCTCGATGCCCTGGTTGGGAAATACGATGCCATCAACATCAAGCTCGACAAGACCGGCGGCCTGACCGAGGCCCTGGCCCTGGCCCGTGCGGCGCGCAACAAGAACTTGCGGATCATGGTGGGCTGCATGCTGGCGACATCGCTTGCCATGGCCCCGGCCTTTCTCCTCACCCAGTTCGCGGACGTCGTCGATCTCGACGGGCCGCTGCTGCTGAAACACGACCGCGCGCCGGGCATCCGCTATGACGGCAGCCTCATGTTCCCGCCGCCACCGCTCCTGTGGGGCTGATGCGCCGCAACAGCAGCGCCAGGCCCAGCGCCATCAGCGAATAGAAGGCCATGACGAAATAGGCTTGGCCACCCAACATGCCATAGAGCGGTCCCGACGCCCACATGGTGGCCGATAGCAGGATGCCGCCCGACAACGCCGAGTACAATCCCTGCACCGTGTTGCGCATGCCGTCCGGAACACTTTCGCGGATGTAATGCATGGTGCCGAGATGGGTGAGGCCGAAAGACCCCGCATGCAGCATCTGCGCGGCAAACAGCACCAGAAGCGGCGGTTCGAGACCGATCAGCACCCAGCGCACCACACCGCAGGCAATGCCGATGATGATCAGCTTCACCGCCCCAAAGGTTTTGTAGAAACGGTTTGAAAAGGCGAACATGACGATCTCGGTGATCACCGCCGCTGCCCATAGTTCGCCGATAGTCAGCTTGCCATAGCCCAAGTGGTCGAAGTGTACCGAGCCCAGCGCATAGATCAGTCCGTGACTCGACTGGCCGATGCTCGCCGCCGCCATGAAGATGATGAAGGAGCCGCCGGTGATACAGGCCAGCACCGCCGGAATGCGGATCGGCGGCGGTGCCGCCCGCTTGAGCGCCTGATCGCCGGGCAGCACCAGCGCCACCAGCGCCCCCAGACCCTGCGCCCCGGCAATCAGCAGGATCACCGCATTGACGGGCACGATCTCCAGCAGCGCCCCCGAGATCAGGCTGCCCGCCAGAAAGCTCAGCGACGCCCACAGCCTGATGCGGCCATAATCAAGTCCGTAATGGGCACTGCCTTCGATCGAGAACACCTCGATCAGCGGCCCCACCGGCGCCCACAGCGCCCCGGCCAGCACCGCCACAACGAGGATGGGCAGGAAGCCCGTCATGAAATGCAGCAGCCCATAACTGGCGAACGCGGCAAAGGCCGAAACGATGATGACGCGGCGCCGGTTGCCATAAACATCGGCGATGAAGGTGCCCGCCGGAATGGCCAGGATGCGGATTGCCGTCATGGCGGCCAGCACCAGGGCGATCTGCGCTTCATCCAACCCCTTGTCCTTCAGCCACAGCGGCAGAAACGGCAACTGGATGCCGCTTCCAAGGAACAGGAAGGCATTAAAGAGCGAAAGTCTGAGGCTGAAGCTGCGCGATGGCATGGGGTGATGTTCTGTTCGCCGTCTAAACCAAAGATTCACCAGTTTCCAACATAATCACCGGTGGGGACGTCTGCGCCGTGCGCAGAGGTGAGTGGAGTTTGTGTATGCAGAAGATGGAAGACCGTGGGCCGAAAATCCCGGCGGAGTCCTATGACTCAATCGAGCAGGCGGTGCTCGAAACGCCGCGCGGCCGCTGGTTTCTCGAAGAATTCACCAGCCGCGTCCGGGCCCGCGAACTGGGCGTCCTGACCAGCAGCGTCAAGTCGCTGGAAACGGCGGTGGCCGCCAATCACGACGCCATCATGAGCCGCATTACCATGGCATTGGGAAATGCTCAGCCCGCCGCGCCACCAGCCGTGCCGGAACTGGCACCACGCCACATGAAGTTCTTCAAGCGCGACGAGGAAATTTTCGAACCCGCCCCACAAGCCGCGATTGCCGAAATCAAGAGCGAGCCGCTGCCAGAACCCAAGCGCGGCGCCAAACTGACAATCCGCAGAATGGGCGAAGCGAGCCCCGCCGAACCGGAACTGCCGCCAGTACCAGCGCCGGAGGAACAGGTCATGTTGGAAGCCTCACCAGCACCCGCCGCTACCGATGAAACCCCGAAGCGCCGCATCGTCATCATCCGCCACAAACCCGGCGAAACCATCGACGTGCCGCTGCAACAGGAAATGGCCGAGGCGAGTTAAATCTCGCCCCGCAGCACCCTGGCAAAAAGCTCCGGGTCGGCGTTCCCACCTGACACGATGACGCCAATGGTCCGCCCTTGCGTGGCGATCTTTCCCGCCAGCACCGCCGCCAGTGCGACAGCCCCGCCCGGTTCCGCCACCAGCTTCAGCACGCTGAAGGCAAAGCGCATCGCTTCCGCCACCTCGGCCTCCGACACCGCCAGACCACCCGCCAGGCGCGGCTGGTTGATGGCGAAGGTCATCTCGCCCGGTTGCACCGAAAGCAGCGCATCGCAGATCGAACCGGAAGCTCTCGGATTTTTCTCGCGCTGGCCCGAGCGCAGGCTGCGGCCATAATCGTCAAAGCCTGCCGGCTCCACGGCGAAGACATTGGTTGACGGTGACATGGCCGCCATGGCGAGCGCCACTCCGGCGGTGAGCCCGCCACCGCTGCAACACACCAGTACATCGTCGAGCACTACACCGAGTTCAGCCGCCGTGGCCGCCAGTTCCATTCCCGCCGTCCCTTGGCCGCTGATGATATCGGCATGTTCGAAGGGCGGCACCAGCACGGCGCCACGCTGGCGCACATGATGTGCTGCGATGTCCTCGCGGCTTTCCGTGTCGCGGTCATAGGTCACAACCTCGGCACCAAAGCCCCGGGTATTGGCCTTCTTGATCTCGGGTGTATCGGCGGGCATCACGATGAGTGCGGGAAGCCCCATGATCTGTGCCGCCGCTGCGACCCCTTGCGCATGATTGCCGGAGGAATAGGCCACGACGCCGCCGGGATGCTCTCGCGGGTCAAGCTGCGAAATGCAGTTCCAGGCGCCGCGAAACTTGAAGGACCCGGTGCGCTGCAGGCATTCGGCCTTGATCAGCACCCGCCCGCCGGTTCTGGCATTGAGCACCGGCGACTCGATCACCGGCGTTGTCACCGCAAATCCGGCAAGCCGCCGCGCCGCGGCTTCGACATCGGCAAAAACTGGCAACACGCGTCATCTCCATAAGTTGGTCCGCAACGCCACACCATAGCCGGGAGGCCCATGCCCCTGCTAGTATAAAGACATTGACCGGAGCAAATCATGACCCGCGACCCGCGCTACGACATCCTCTTCGAACCCGTCCGCATCGGCCCCCACGTGGCGCGCAACCGCTTTTACCAGGTGCCCCATTGCAACGGCATGGGCTATCGCGATGCCAGCGCCACCGCGGCGATGCGCGGCATGAAGGCCGAGGGCGGCTGGGCGGTGGTTTGCACCGAGATGGTCGAAATCCATCACACCGCCGATGTCTCGCCCTATGTGGAGCTGCGCCTGTGGAGCGATCACGACCTGCCCATGCTGGCCCGCATCGCCGAAAAGATTCACCAGCACGGCTCGCTGGCCGGAATCGAACTCTGCCACTCGGGCTACACCGCCAACAACCTGTGGACGCGCGAAGTGCCGATCGGCGTCAGCGCCGCGCCGACCTCGAGTTATTTCAATGATCCGGTCCAGGCCCGCGCCATGGACCTCGAGGATATCCGCAACCTGCGTCGCGCCCATCGTGCTGCGGCGCTCAGGGCCAGGCAGGCGGGCTATGATCTGGTCTATGTCTACGCTGGGCATGGCCTTGGCATTTTCCAGCACTTCCTGTCGCGGGCAACCAATCAGCGTACGGACGAATATGGCGGCTCGCTGGCCAACCGGGCGCGGCTGCTGCGTGAGGTGATCGAAGACACCAAGGACGCAGTGGGCGATACCTGTGCCGTGCCGGTGCGCATCGCCATGAACGAGTTCCAGGGAGCGGCCGGCCTCGAACCCGCCGAAGTGGAAGACGCCATCGCCATGATGGCCGAGCTTCCCGACCTCTGGGACCTGTCGCTGTCAAGCTGGTCGAAGGATTCACAAACCTCGCGCTTTTCCGAGGAGGGCTTTCAGGAACCCTATATCAGCGGCGTCAAGAAGCTGACGACCAAGCCGGTGGTCGGCGTCGGCCGCTACACCTCGCCCGACGCCATGGTGCGCGTCATCAAACAGGGCATCATGGACATGATTGGCGCGGCCCGGCCCTCGATTGCCGATCCTTATCTGCCGAAGAAGATCGAGGAAGGCCGCCTCGACGACATCCGCGAATGCATCGGCTGCAACATCTGTGTCACCCATGATTACACCATGACGCCGTTGCGCTGTACCCAGAACCCGTCGATGGGCGAGGAATGGCGCCGCGGCTGGCACCCGGAAAAAATTCGCGCCAAATCCGCCGATGCCCATGTGCTGGTGATCGGCGCAGGCCCCGCAGGCCTCGAAGCGGGCCGTGCCCTTGGCCAGCGCGGGCTTCAGGTGACGATTGCCGATAGTGCGCGCGAGGCTGGTGGACGTGTGGCGCGCGAATGCCGCCTGCCCGGTCTTGCCGCCTGGGGCCGGGTGCGCGACTGGCGCCTGTTGCAGATTGAAAAAATACCAAACGTCTCGCTCTATCTCGAAAGCGAGATGACGCCCGTGGCGGTTGCCGAACTTGGCGCCG
>JBKJQD010000028.1:0-15918 GCA_046594125.1 Aestuariivirga sp. | reverse complement strand
TCCTTGATCTCGATACCATCGCTTCCGAAAGCGTGAATCACCTTATGGCCATGGTCCGCGATGCCGGACTCGAACTGCTCATCTGGGATGCGACGGGCAAGACCGGCGTTCCCTGCTATCTCGCCGAGATTTTCGATACCGCGCCACATGCCACGACAGCCTATGCCCAGGGCGCGGCAGCCGATCTCTCGCCACAAGCGGCACTGATCAAGGCCATCATGGAAGCGATCCAGGTCAGGCTGACGTATATCTCGGGAGGCCGCGACGATCTCGAATGGAGCGACTATGGTGACCGCTACGGCGGCACCGCCGCCAACCGCCGCTGGATCGCCCAAAACCTGCGCCCGCAGCGCCGCGTTGCCGTTGAACCCGTCAGCACCGGTGACAGCCTCGCCGAACTGCGCCGCAGACTGGCACTGGCGGACTGCGGCGATATCCTGTGTGTCAGGCTGACCGGACCAGTCGAGCCTGTGTATGTGGTGAAGGTCATCGTTCCGGCGCTCCGCGACATCGATGACGTTGCAGCGCCCGTTGCCGAGACGGTGGCGGCATGAGACCGGTCATCTTTCTTGGCCCCAGTCTGCGCCGCACCGCAGTCGAGGGCCTGTGCGGCGCATCATACCGGCCGCCCGCCGCCATGGGCGACATCACCCGCGCCGCCGCCGATGGTGCTCCGGCCATCGTGCTGATTGATGGTGTCTTCGAAAATGGCCCGGCGGTGTGGCACAAGGAAATTCTCTGGGCCTTGTCGCGCGGCGTCGCCGTGATTGGTGCGTCCAGCATGGGGGCATTGCGCGCCGCCGAACTCGATCACCATGGCATGCTCGGCGTGGGTGACGTGTACCACGCCTATGCCAGCGGCGAGATCACCGATGACGACGAGGTGGCCGTCGTCCATGGCCCCGCCGAAACCGGCTACATGGCGTTGAGCGATGCCATGGTCGACATTCGTGACGCAGTCCACGCCGCCGTTGCGGCCGGCGCTGTCTCTGCCGAAGCGGCTGCGGCGGTCATCACTGAGGCCAAGTCCTGCCATTTCAAGCAGCGCAGTCTCCTGGCAGCGGCGCGGCACGTTCTGCGGCAATGGCATGACGGCAATGAAGCGGAAGGCGCCTTGCGCTGGTTCCAGACGCCGCGTGACGGCGTCAAGGCCCGTGACGCCGCGCAGGTGTTGCGCCATCTCGACACTTTGGTGACTGAAGCGCTGCAGCGCGCCCGCCTCGCGCCGCCCTTCGTGCCGACGGTCTATCTCCGCCGCCTTGAACCCTTCGGATATCATCACCCTTGAGGAGAAAGCCGATGACGCAACCCAAGACCGCCATCTCCACCGCCATGATGTTCTACATGTCCGCCCAGAACGAATTGTCCGCCCGCGCCGAAGACGACATTGATGAGATCAAAGCCGCCGGTGACATCAGCGATCTGGCCCTCTACATCATGCTCGATACACTTGACGACACAACCGGCCCCGGCAAGCGCGAAACTCGGGTCTGGCAAATTCCCGGCGGCTCGGCACGAGGCGCCATTGGCGAACCTGAAATCAGGCCCGATGCCGACGCCGTCGACAACCGGGTGTTCAGCCGCTTTCTCGGCGAGGCCGAAACCGAATTCCGCACTTACACCAACAAGCAGAAGATTCTCGTCCTGTGGGGCCACGGCGGTGGCATGGTGATGCTCGACCAGGAAAGGGCGCCGGGCCAGGTGCGCTCCCAGGCGACGGTCGTCGATTTTGCGGAAGCCCTTGAACGCCGCGCCAGAGCCCCCGCCGATGCTATGCGTTTCGACATGATCGCATTTGACTCCTGCTACATGGGCGTTATCGAAACCATGCACCAGTTCCGCGGCATCAGCGACTATGCACTGGTGTCGAGCACCATTGTCGACGCCAGCGGCTATCCCTACACGCCAATCATCACCAATCTCCAGCAACAGGGAAAGGATCTTGTGCCTCTCGCCGCTGCCCGGATGATCTGCAAGGTCTATAACGATCATTACCAGCAGATGGGCAAGCTGAAGCGGCGCTATCTGTTCTGCTGCGACACCGCCAAGGCTGGCTCTTGCGTTCACGCCCTCAACAATCTCGGCAAGTTGCTGTCGAGCCTGTTCCAGACCAAAGCAGACGCCGATCCGGTGCGCGCCGCTCTCGCCGAGGCGCTGTTTCTCGCCCACGAAACAGATTCCTACGTCGGCATCCTGATATTCCTGACAAAGCTGCTCGGCTGCATGGAAGCGGTGATCCCGGAGGCGGATTTCGCCCGCCTGAAAACAGACACTGATGCTCTCGATGCAGCGGTAAGGGACGCCTTTACCGGGCCGCTTGGCGACACCGGCAGCATTCCCACCTCGCCCTTGATCTGGGCTCCCGTCAACGCTGGTGAATTCAACAGTAACGTGGTGGCTTATGCCAGACTCGATGCCAGCAGCAGCGGCAGCGGCGGTTGGATCAGCATGTGGCGCCAGTATCACGTCGCACCGCCGCTGCACATGCCCAGCGTGGCGATCCGCAGCAAATTTGAAAGCAGCGTCAGGCCCGCGAGCCTTCTCCATGGCGCAGCGCCTCGTCGAGCGCCTCGACCATGAGATCGGCTTCGCTTCGCCCGAAAACCATCGGCGGCTTGATCTTCAGGACATTGTCGTAGGGGCCATCGGTCGACAGCAGCACGCCGTTGTCGCGCATGTGGTTGACAGCACGGCCCGCTTCTTCCGCCGCCGGTTCGAGACTACTGCGGCCGCGCACCAGTTCGACGCCGAGGAACAGCCCTTGGCCGCGCACGTCGCCGATGATGTCATGGCGTGCCGCCAGTTCCTCAAGGCGCCCTTTCAGATAATCGCCCGTCGTCAGCGCATGGTGCTGGAGGCCTTCCTGCTCAATGACATCAAGTACTGCCATGCCCACCGCTGCCGACACCGGATTTCCGCCAAAGGAGGAGAAGAACTCCATGCCATTGGCAAATGCCATTGCGATTTCCGGCGTGGTCACCACGGCGGCCATGGGATGGCCGTTGCCGATGGGCTTGCCCAGTGTCACGATATCGGGAACCACATCCTGGGCTCCATGCGCCCACATATGGCTGCCAACGCGTCCAAAGCCCGTCTGCACCTCATCGACGATCACCAGGCCGCCAGCGGCGCGCACGAGCCGCGCAGCTGTCTTGAGATAGGCATCGGGGAAGAACACCTGCCCGCCGCAGCCCGAAATGGCCTCGGCGATGAAGGCGGCGGGTCCTTCACCAGTTGCCTTGCGGATGACCTCGATCTTCTCGCTCACAGACTGCGCATAGGCTTCACCGGCCTTGGCGCCATAACCCTTGATGGCGCCGCGGTAAGGATCCGGCAGGATGGCGATTTCGACATGGTCCGGCTTGCCGCGCCCGCCCTTGCGCTTGAACTTGTAGGCGCTGACGTCGATCAACCCGCTGCTGTTGCCATGATAGCCCCAGTCCAGGGCGATGGTATGGCGCCGCCCGGTAACGGTGCGGGCTATGCGCAGCGCCAGCTCATTGGCCTCCGAACCCGAGCACACCATGTAGACGGCCGACAGCGGCTTGGGGAACAGCGCCGCCAGACGCTCGGCATATTCGAGGATCGTGTCGTGCAGATAGCGTGTGTTGGTGTTGAGGATAGCCGCCTGCCGCGCCAGGGCCTCGACGACATGCGGATGCGCATGGCCGACGTGGCAGATGTTGTTGACGCCATCGACATAGGCGCGGCCCGTATGGTCGTAGAGATAGGCGCCTTGGCCGCGCACCATTTTCAGCTTCCTGGCGTAGCTGACCGACAACGATGGCCCCAGTGCCCGGGCACGGCGGGCCATTAACACCTCGGGCGGCGTGGCATCGGCCCGGAAGCTCTCGGGCGCCAGCCGCAGGATGAGATTGGGATCGGGTGCGATCTTGCTCCACATGGGCCACAGCGACGGCTGGCCGACACCAGGAAAATCACCGGACATATCGAGCCGGTCGGTGATGATCTGGAAATGCAGGTGCGGCGCCCATCCTCCGTTCACGGAATGATCACCGATCGAACCGATCTTCTGTCCGGCGTGGACCGTCATGCCCCTGTGAACGATGCCCAGCGTCTCGCGCGACAGGTGGCCATAAAGCGTCCAGAAGCGGTGGCCGTCACCAGTCTCATGTTCGAGAATGACCGTGGGGCCATAATCGAAGGCGGCGGCATTGTCGACGATGCTCAGCACCCGTCCTGCGAGTGGTGCATAAAGCGCCGTGCCAGGTGCGATGAAGATATCAATGCCGATATGCTGCGAGCGCCACTCAGGCGAGGCGGGCGTGCTGAACTGTTCGCCCTTGTAGACATCGCGGTTCTCGCCATAGAGGCCGATGGCGAAGCTGGCACCTTCGGCGGCAAAGCGTTGTTGCAGCCAGTTCCAGTAGGCCACCGGATCGGCGGCGTTTTCCATGCCCGGCGCACCGCTCGACAGCGACAGCAGGCAGCGCCCACTGCGGTTGAGGTTGATGTCGAACATCTGGAGGGGCTGGCAGGCGGAGGATTTGAGCCATGCCACGATGGCATCATGCGCAGCGGCCGGTGGCAAGCCTGCGGCATGACGCGCGAACGCCGCCAGAAGTGCTGGATTGGTGCGGTCAAGACGGTCCAGCAAGCGCAGGGCCGCAGCCTGCGACACCAGCAGATAGTCATTATCGGGAAATTCCCTGGCCCGATGCGATGAAATGCAGACGCTTGCGGCAAGCCGCGCCGCGGCAAGATCGAACAGGACCTCGGCCTCGGCCTCTTCGAGCGGAAACTCCCTTGCGTAGGATTGAATGAGTGGCAAAGCCGTCTTGTAGACGTCCTCAGCATCAAGCAGCGCATAGGCCAGCGTCACTGCCAGTTCATTGATCTGGCGGCCCTGACACATGTCGCCGAAATCGATGAGGCCGGTCACCGTGCTGTCCGCCACGACGATATTGTTGTCGTTGGCATCCTGATGCAATACCGCGCTGCGCAGATGCATCAGACGCGGCAGGACTCGTACCTCGTAACGCTGCCATATGTTTCTGATCAGCGGCTGGGCAGTCTCCACCACGTCCGCGATCCACGGCTTGACGCTTTGCAGGGCATCGAGGTTCCACAGGAAGTCCGGGCGCTGCGCCCGCGAATGACCGAATCCCTTCAGCGCCTGCGATAGCCGCCCCATGAATGTGCCGAGACTGGCGAGCAGGGCGGCTGATGCCGGCACGGCGGAATAGAGTTGCCCCGGCAGATAGGTCAGCAGGCGCACCGCGTGGCTGCCTTGCGTCGAGGGCCAGCTTATGGCCAATTCATCCTGCCGTAAGGTGACGCCGCGCTGCACGCCAAGACCCGGATCGATGGCGGCGATATGGGCGAGTGCTGCCGTCTGCAAGTCAAGCAGTCCGCGATCCTCGGCCACGTTGGCGATCTTGAGAACGAAGCGGTCGCGCGGGCTGTCGACGAGAAAATTCTGGTCGCGTTCACTCACCAGTTCCTGCAACTCGCCATCGATGCCAAAGTCGCGGGCCAGCAGTGCCGCCGCTGCTTCGCCTGTGAAGCCGGGCTTCGGCGCTTTGAATACCGACATCTCGTTCACTCTCGCATGCTCCCTGGCCTCTGGCCATTTGGCTCTCAGTTTCACCAAATCGTTTGGGTTTGCAACCGGCGTGGCGCCTATTGTAGTGATCAACCCATCGGGCGATCATCAGAGGGCGGCATGGCGGCGAAATTCGACAGGCGTGAGGTTACATACAAGCCGGGCGAGACGGCGGTGCTGTTCGTCGATATGCAGAAGATGTTCTGCTTGCCAGGCCTTGATCCGGCCCATCCGGAAATGGACGCCGGTCACTACTACTACCGCCGCCTGTGGGAGGCGGTCGTTCCCAATCAGCAGCGCATCTTGAAAGCCGCGCGGGCGGCTGGCGTACAGGTGCTGCACACCATCATCGAAGCCCTGACCGAGGATTGCCGCGATGCCTCGCTCGATCACAAGCTCTCCAACCTGCTGGTGCCCAAGGGCCATCCGCTGGCCCCGCCCATTGATGAACTGGCGCCGGTCCGCAATGAAATCATCCTGCCGAAGACCTCCTCGGGCGTCTTCAACTCCACCAACATTGACTACGTGCTGCGCAATCTCGGCATCCATTACCTGATCGTCGCGGGCGTGGTGACCGACCAGTGCGTCGACATGGCGGTGCGCGATGCCGCCGACCGCGGCTACATGGTGACCCTGCCCGGAGATTCCTGCACGACTTACACCGAGGAACGCCACAACGCAGCACTCAGCGCCTTCGGCGGCTATTGCTGGATCACCGATACCGACACAGTGGTGGCCCGCCTCGGCGCCATGCAGGATGCGCCGCGATGACCGGGGCGCTTGATCCGCTGCTGACCTTCGCGGTGACCGATTATGCCGGGATTACGCGGGGCCGCTCGATACCAGCGGCCGCCTACCAGCCCCATGCCGGGCGGACGCTGGGCTGGGTTCCCGCCAACATGTCGCTGACCCCCTTCGATCTCATCGCCGATGGCAATCCCTGGGGCTCGGTTGGCGATCTCCGCCTGCTGCCCGACGACGGCGCCCGCTATTGCGTGCTGCCCGCCGGTTCGAAGACGGCACTCGACGTGGTGATGTGCGATATCGTCGAATTGGACGGCAGGCCCTGGGTCTGCTGCCCGCGAAATTTTCTGAAACAGGCCCTGGCCGATCTCGAGGCGGAGGCAGGCGTAACGCTGCAAGCCACCTTCGAACACGAGTTCCAGATCCTCGATGCTGGCTGGCGTAATGCTCCGGCCTTTTCGTTGCAGGCCCTGCGCCGTGCCGATCCGCTGGGCCCGGCAGTGATAGCCATGCTGCGCGAAGCGGGCCTCGAGCCGGAACTATTCATCGCCGAGTATGGCCGCGATCAATATGAAGTGACCATGGCGCCTTGCGCTGGTTTGGCCGCCGCCGACCGCGCCGTGGTGTTGCGCGAACTGGTCCGCGAGCTGACGCGCAATTTGGGCTGGCGCTGTTCCTTCGCACCCAAGACCGAGGTGAATGGCGTCGGCAACGGCGTTCACATCCACTTTTCATTCCGGGACCGGGACGGCAAACCCGCCGCCTATGACGAGGCAAAGCCCGGTTGCGTCTCGGCATTGGCCGGCTCTTTCGTGGCGGGCATCCTGCGGCATCTTCCAGCCCTTACGGCCTTCACCGCACCGAGCCCCATTTCCGGGCTCCGCCTCAAGCCCCACAACTGGAGTTCGAGCTACACCTGGTTTGGCGACCGCGACCGCGAGGCGAGCCTGCGTATCTGTCCCATCAACCGCGTGGGCAAGAGCGATCCGGCGCGGGCTTATAATATCGAGTACCGCCCCGCCGACGCGACAGCCTCGCCACATCTGGCGCTGGCGGTCATGGTGCGGGCCGGGCTCGAAGGCATCCGCAACAGTCTCGAGACTCCGCCGCTGTTCTCCAGCGATCCGGCACTGCTGTCCGAAAGGGCGCGCAAGGCCAAGGGCCTTGCCCGCCTGCCGGACACACTCGAAGCAGCACTTGCCGCACTTGCTGGCGACAAGACGGTGCTGTCGTGGTTCGACCCGCTGGCCATCGAGACCTACACCGGCATGAAACGCATGGAGATGAAACTCGCGGGCGCAAAGATTGACGATGCCCTGTGCCGGCGCTACGCGGAGATCTATTGATGGACACCAACGAGAAGGACTTGCCGCCCGCCGTGCGGGTGCTGAACGACAATGGCGCCTCGCCCATCGTGCTGGTTTGCGAACATGCCTCGGCCTTCATCCCCTTGCGTTATGCAGGTCTTGGACTTTCCGCAACCGATCTCAAGCGCCACATCGCCTGGGACATCGGTGCCGCCGACGTGGCGCGCCGTCTGGCGGGTCTCATCGATGCGCCGCTGGTACTTGCTGGTTACTCGCGCCTGCTGATCGATCTCAATCGTCCGCCGGGAAGCATGACCTCGGTCCCCGGGATCAGCGAGACGACAGTCATCCCCGGCAACTTCAATCTGACGGATGAAGAGCGCCGACACCGCACCGATACCTACTTCACGCCGTTCCAGCAGCGGCTCTCGGCACTTCTCGACGAACGGCAGCATGAAGGCCGGGTATCCGCCGTCATCGGCATCCACAGCTTCACGCCCGTGTACAAGGGCTTCGCCAGACCCTGGCATGGCGGCATCCTGTTCCGGTATGCGAAGCATCTGGGGATGAAACTCGTCGCTGCGCTGGGCGGTGAAGCCGCCAACATCGCGGCGAACGAACCCTACCGGATCGGCGATGACAGCGACTACACCGTGCCCGTCCATGGCGAAGCGCGCGGTCTGGATTGCGTGCTGGTCGAGATGCGCCAGGATCTCATCGCCGATGGCGCGGGCGCCGAGCTTTGGGCACAGCGCCTCGGCGTTGCTTTGCGTGAAAGCGTGATGGCATGATCACCTTCGACAACAGTTACGCGCGCCTGCTTGACGGCCTTTACACGCGCACCGATCCCACACCGGTTGCCAGCCCGCGCCTGGTGCTGTTCAATCATCCGTTGGCGGAAGAACTGGGTCTTGATGCCGTGGCACTTGACTCGGAAAAGGGTGCGGCGATTTTTTCCGGCGCCAGTGTGCCACCCGGCGCCGAACCCGTCGCCATGGCCTATGCCGGACACCAGTTTGGCCACTTCGTGCCGCTGCTCGGCGATGGCCGCGCCTTGTTGCTCGGCGAAGTGATCGACCGCAATGGCCTGCGCCGCGATATCCAGTTGAAGGGGGCAGGGCCAACACCCTTCTCGCGCCGCGGCGACGGGCGCGCGGCGCTGGGGCCGGTGCTCCGCGAATATCTCGTCAGCGAGACCATGCATGCGCTGGGCATTCCCACGACGCGCGCCCTGGCGGCGGCAACCACCGGCGAGCCGGTGTATCGTGAGGCGGCGTTACCAGGTGCCGTGCTGACGCGCGTTGCGGCCAGTCATATCCGCGTCGGCACCTTTCAGTTCTTTGCGGTGCGCAACGACATCGCCGCGCTGAAGCGACTTGCGGACTATGTCATCGACAGGCTCTATCCGGAACTGGCGCCGGTGGATCAGCCCTATGTCGCCTTGCTTGATGCGGTCATGGAACGCCAGGCTTTCCTGGTGGCGCGCTGGATGCACGTTGGTTTCGTGCACGGCGTCATGAACACCGACAACATGGCGATTTCCGGCGAGACCATCGATTTTGGACCCTGCGCTTTCATCGACGACTATGATCCAGCCACGGTATTCAGCTCCATCGACAAGGGCGGGCGCTATGCCTATGCCAACCAGGCGCCGATTGCCCAGTGGAACTTGGCGCGACTCGCCGAGACCCTGCTGCCGTTGATCGCCGATGATCGCGCCCGGGCCGTTGACATCGCCACGGCGCGCATTACCGCTTTCCCGGAACTGTTCTCGAAACACTGGCTCGCCGGTATGCGCCACAAACTTGGCCTGTTCACGGAACAAAGCGGGGACAGTGAATTGATTCAGTCATGGCTGGATTTGCTTGAACAAAGCGGCGCCGATTTCACCCTGAGTTTCCGCGTTCTTTGCGAAGCGGCGGAAGATGATGCGGGCCATGACAAGCTGCGCGGCTCGCAAGGCTATGATGCCTGGTTGGCTGCATGGACGGCACGATTGTCCCTTGAGCCACACACACGCAGCGAACGCGCCACGGCGATGCGCAAGGTCAACCCCGCCTTCATCCCGCGCAACCATCGTGTCGAGGAGGTCCTCAAGGCCGCCGTGGAAAACGATGATTTCGGGCCGGTCAAGAATTTGTTGACGGTGCTGTCGCGCCCCTATGACGATCAGCCGGATCAGGCGCGTTACGCTGAACCGCCGGGACCAGATGGCCGCCACTATCGCACCTACTGTGGTACTTGATTCACCTTCGATGGAGTTTGCCCCGCCATGACCGCCCACCGCTTTCACCCCGTTGTTTTCCACAACACCATCGGCAGCCATCAACCGGTGCTGAACATCGCCGATGGCGACACGGTGGTGACCGATACGCTTGATGCCCATGGCTTTGACCGCCACGGCCAGCAGCCAGGCTCGCGGCCCAATCCGATGACCGGACCGTTCATCGTGAGCGATGCTGAACCAGGCGATGTGCTGATGGTCAGGATTGATCGCATCACCATGACGAGGGCCACTGGCTGGACCTTCAACACCCTTAGTCCCAACGTTGTCAATCCAGCGGCGGTTGCGGCCTTCCCCGGACGCGAGATGGCCCTGTGGCATATTGACATCGCCAAGGGCGAGGCACGCCTGCAAGCGCCACCCGCCCATCTGAAGAACTGGGTTGTGGCAGTTGAACCGATGATCGGCTGTTTCGGCGTGGCGCCGGCCATGGGACAGGCCTTGTCGACGGCCACCAGCGGTCCTTATGGCGGCAACATGGATTATCGCGGACTGGGTGCGGGCACCGAGATCATGTTTCCGGTGTCAGTGTCCGGCGCACTGTTCTTTCTGGGTGATGTCCACGCCGCCCAAGGCGATGGCGAGATCGTCGGCACCGGTATCGAAACCTCGGCTGAGGTTGAATTTACTGTAAAGGTAATCAAGGGCTTCACCATCAATTGGCCGCGCGGGCGCAATGCCACTGAGATATTTACCATCGGCAACGCCAGGCCACTCGATCAGGCGTTGCAGCACGCGACGACGGAAATGCTCGACTGGCTCATGCGCGACCACGGGCTTGATTATGTGTCGGCCAGTCATGTCATGGGTCAGGCGGTTCGTTATGATGTTGCCAACGTCTTCAACCCGGCCTATTCCGTGGTTTGCAAGATAGCAAAAGCAGCACTCTCCGGCCTGACGCCGAACTGATAGTCAATAGCCCATGCTGTTTTGTGTTGATTATTGTCCGTCCGCTGAGTAGCAGAGTGTGTCGGCCACATTTGAAGGAAGATAAAATGGCTTTAACCAAGCGGCAAGTTTCCAAGTTGAACAAAGCGATGACGCTGATCGGGGAGGCTCTGAAGATTGCGGCCTCCGAACCCGCATCGGCAAAGCCGGCGGTCCGCAGTGGCCCAGGCCGCACCCGCCGCACCGCGGCCCAGGCCGTGAAGATGCGCGCCGACATTCTGGCAAAGCGCGCCAAGGGCGTGCCGGCCATAACCCTCGCCGAAAAATATGGCGTGAGCACGGCTTATATTTACATGATCAAGGACTAAGCGGGCGCCGGCGGGCGTTTCCAATGCCAAGTTGATCAAATCATTGGCCAACGCTCGCTGCCTGTCCTCCCTGCGGCCCGGAATAATAAGGCAGGTTCTCCACGCGCGGCTGGTAATGCCCCGCTGCCGAAAGACCGGCGACGTGGGCTATGATGTCTTCAAGCGGTGCGAACCACACTTTTTTGGTTTTCAGCGTGTGCTCCAGCCACTGCTCCACTTGCCGCCAGCGCGCCAGGCGTCCGGTGAGAAACGGATGCCAGATGCCCATCCAGAATCCGCCCGCCTCATATTGCGCGTCGAACTCCTCCCAGAAGGCCTTGAGACCCTCGGACGGTGCCTTGACTGGCATCATGTAGCCGATCTCGGCATAGTGGGCAAAAGGTGGCCAGTCATCGGTGCCCCAATGCACCGGGGCCTCCCAGAGTTCGCCCTGCTTGGTCTTCATGAGATAGGGAATGTCGTCGGCCATCAGCGACGACTCGTAGAGGAAGCCGTTGCCGATCAGCAGGTCAATCACCTGCTGCGTGACGTTATAGACCGGCGCCCGGTAGCCACGCGGCTTGGCGCCGGTGCGCTTCACATGGATAGCCAGCGCCCTCTCGAAAGCGGCCTTCTGGGCTTCGCCTTTGGTCTCGATGGGGTCTTCGTGGATGTAACCGTGGTGGCCGATCTCGTGGCCACCCTTGAGGATCGCGTCGATGGCATCCGGATATTGCTCGATGCACCAGGCGGGAATGAAGAACGACTGCTTGAGGCCGAGCCTCGCATAGGTATCGAGAATGCGCGGCACCGCAACGGTTGGCCCATAGCGGCCCATGGTGATGGGGTATAGCCGGTCATGGCCATCCTTGGGCCGCGAGATGTGGATGAGCGAGTCGGCATCCATGTCGAAGGTGATGGCGCAGGCGCAGCGCGCCCCGTTGGGCCAGGGAATGGGATTGCGGATCATCGTTTCATCCTTTCAGCACATGGGCGTGGGTTGGATCGAACGCGAGATACAACGTTTGGCCAAGATCGCGAGATAATTCGCCGAGCACGCGTTCCTGCACCTGAACTTTCAACTCGATGCCGCCCGCCACCCGGAGGCTGCACTTGCGAGACGGTGACGCGATCCGCCGCGACGACGAAGGTGACGGCCTCACCCGGCACCAAGTCTTCACTGACGCTGAGCGTGCCAGCCGGCGTCTCCACCATATTGCCGGTCCGGCAACGCCGGAGAGGATATTGTTGCAGCCCACGAACTCGGCGACGAAGCGGTTGGCTGGCGTGCGATAGATGTCGCGGGCCGAGCCGATCTGGGCGATCTCACCCTTCGCCATGATGACCACGCGGTCGGCCATGGCGAAGGCCTCCGACTGCGAATGGGTGACATAGACAAAGGTGATGCCAAGCTCACGCTGCAATTTGGTCAACACGCCCTGCATGCGGATGACCAGATGGGCATCGAGTGCCGAGAGCGGTTCATCGAGCAGCAGGATCTTCGGTTCGGTGACAAGTGCCCGCGCCAATGCAACACGCTGACGCCGGCCGCCCGACAGGGAATTGACATCGCGCTCGGAAAACTCGGCGATGCCGAGACGGTCGAGCCAGTCCATGGCTTTGCGGCGGCGCGATGGCTTGTCCAGGCTGGGTGACAATCATCATGATGGCGACGACGTCGGCGCGCGGCCATTGTTGGCGAGCGCGAAGGTCTGCAGGATGACAGCCAGCGGCAGGCACAAGGTCAGGTAACCAATCATGGTGCCGAGCTTGGTGTTGAGCATGGTGTAGGGGCCAAGCCCGAGGAACGAAAAACCGGCGTTGATGACGCCTTGTTGCGACAGGATCACCTGCCAGACGAAGATGCGCACCAGATAGCTGGTGAAAAACGGAATGATGAGAAAGAACACCGCCCAGCGCCGCGTGGTTTCGGAGGTGCGGATGGCCAGGAAATAGCTGGCGGGGAAGGCGGCCATGGTGGTCACGGCGGCGGCCAGCAGCGCCAGCCACAAAGTAAGCAGATAAGCGTCCCAGAAGAAGCCGCGGCTCAGGGTCTTGGTCCAGTTACCAAACTGGAAAGCCCGCTCCATGCGGTAGTTCTTCATCAGAAAGAACGACATGGCGATCATGAAAACCAGCGGGCCAACAAAGAACAGCCCCTGCCAGACAAGCATCGGAAGCCGCCAGGCTATGGCGTAGAAATCGGCTTTGCGGGGGCTGGCCATCATCACATTTTGAATTACCCTTCGCCCACGCCTTCGTGGGAGGTGCCCGAAGGGCGGATGAGGGCCCGCGTTGCAAAGCAGCGCGGTGCCTGTGGCGGGCACCCTCGCTGCGCTCAGGCCCTCATCCGGCGCGATGCGCCACCTTCTCCCAAGAGTTGCTTGGGAGAAGGGTGGAAATGTCCCTTACGACGCGTTCTTGTATTCCTGCCAGAAGTCGTTCCAGTCCTCAAGGCTCTGCTGCTTCGGGATGTCGCGGTAGTGGATGCGGCCCTCCTTGATCAGCGTCACCGGATCGTTCGGCGCGCCATCCACCTGGCCGGTGCGCTGGGCTTCCTTGGGGTTTTTCTCGTTGAGTGCCTTGCGTCCGCCCTTGGTGATGGCGAAGCCCGGATAGGCCGCCATCTGCGCCGAGGTTGCCTGGCCTTCCGGCGACAGCATGTACTGGATGAACTTCTTGACGATGTCGGCCTTGGTCGTGCCCTTGCCGATCGAATAGGACTCGGTCCACTGGATGCCGCCCTCCTTCGGCACCACCGACTTGACCGGCGCGCCGTCCTTTTCGAGAACGCCGGTGATCCAGTCGCCGATGCCGGCCATAGCCATCATCTCGCCGTTCTTGAGGCCATTGAAGGTGCCGCCATAGTCGAAGAAGCCGCCGACCATGTCGGATGTCGTACAGGGGTCACGCTGGCAGGCTGAATGCAACGCCCAGCGCCTGTCGAGCTTTGACCGTTACACGCCGGATTTGGCATTTCCGCGCATTCGCCGACCCTTCCTTCGTGGCGCTGCCGCACCTATCATGGCGCGGATGGAGGGCCATGATGCCGAGTACGATTTATTGCAATCTCCGGACGCCCGATGGCAGTCCCGCCGAGATCCATTGCAGCAATGGCCGGTTCGTATTGGCCGCTCCAGCCGGCAGTGAGATCGTCGACTGCGGCGGCGATTTGCTGCTGCCAGCCCTCGTCGAGCCGCACGTCCATCTCGACAAGACTCTGTGGGGCATGCCGTGGCGGCCAAATTCGGCGGGACCAGCGCTCAAGGATTTCATCGCCAACGAGCGCCAGGTGCTGCGCGAGATCGAAGTACCGATTGTGAAGCGGGCCGGTTTGCTTCTCGAACAGATGGTGTCGCGCGGCACGCTGCATGTGCGCTGCCATATCGACATTGGTCCCGACATCGGCGTGAAACATGTCGAAGCCATGCTGGAGCTGCGCACCGCCTATGGCGATGTGGTGGACATGCAATTCGTCGCTTTTCCACAGACCGGTCTTCTCATTCAGCCCGGCACCGCCGAACTGATGGAGGAAGCGTTGCGCATGGGCGTGGAGACGGTGGGCGGCCTTGATCCGGCGGGCATCGACAATGACCCAATTGCCCATCTGAAACTCATCTTCGGCATGGCCGAACGCCACGGCAAGGGCGTCGACATCCACCTCCATGACCGCGGCGAACTGGGCCTGTGGCAGATCGCCCGCATCGCCGATTTCACCGAAGGCGCCGGCCTTGCGGGCAAGGTGATGATCAGCCACGCCTATTGCCTCGGCATGTTCTCTGAGTCACGCATTGAAAAACTCGGACAACGGCTCGCGGCGCTTGGCATCTCGCTGATGACCTCGGTGCCCGCCGACACAACTGTGCCCCCGGTCGAGTACCTCACGTCACTCGGTGTGAATGTTTGCTGCGGGTCGGACGGCATCCGCGATGCCTGGAGTCCATCGGGCAATGGCGACATGCTGGAGAGAGCCTTCCTCACCGGCTTCCGCTTCGACTGGGTGAAGGACGCGCAGCTTGAAGCCGCTTTTGCCTGTGCCACAACGCATGGTGCCAAGGCCCTTGGCCTTGCCGGCTATGGCATTGCACCCGGCAACATTGCCCACTTCATGTTCCTGCCCGCCGAAACCATCGGCGATGCGCTGGGCCGCAGGCCGCTCGAGCGCACGGTGGTGAGCCATGGCCGCATCGTGGCGCAGGACGGTACTTTCCTGCATTCGCGGCAGTGACGGCCCTTAGCGGCCGTGCAGCTTGGCGATTTCAGCTTCGAGGTCGACGAGTTCCTTGCCGCCCGCCATCAGCGCCAGAAGTTCGTCGCGGCTGATGGCATCCTTGGCATGGGTGCCAGAACTCTTGCCGCGCTTCAGGATGGTGAAGCGGTCGCCCACTACATAGGCATGATGCACATTGTGCGAAATGAAGATGACGCCGATGCCGCGCGCCTTCGACTGCACGATGAGCTTCAACACGATGGAAGCTTGATGCACGCCCAGGGCCGAGGTCGGCTCGTCGAGGATCAGCACCTTGGCGCCGAAATGGATGGCCCGGGCGATGGCCAGGCACTGACGCTCGCCGCCCGACAGGGTTCCAACCGGCTGCTCGGCGTCGCGCAGTTCGATGCCCATATCGCGGAGTTCGCGGTAGGCAGTGCGATTGGCGTAGTCGATATCCAGTTGCTGGATGGGGCCGAAACCCTTCATCGGCTCGCGGCCGAGGAAGAAATTGCGGGCGACACTCATCAGTGGCACCAGCGCCAGATCCTGGTAGACCGTGGCGATGCCAT
>JBKJQD010000003.1:0-4200 GCA_046594125.1 Aestuariivirga sp. | reverse complement strand
CTTCAGGTGGCCTGCCAGCGTGGTGGCTTCCTGGGAAATGCCTTCCATCAGGCAGCCGTCGCCGGCAATCACATAGGTCTTGTGGTTGACGAGATCGTTGCCGAAGCGGGCGTTGAGGTGGCGCTCGGCGATGGCGAAGCCCACCGCATTGGCGAGGCCTTGGCCCAAGGGGCCGGTGGTGGTTTCAATGCCGCTGGCATGGCCATATTCGGGATGGCCTGCGGTTTTCGAGCCGAATTGCCGGAGGCTCTTGATCTCGTCGATGGTCATGTCCTTATAACCAAGGAGATACAGCAGCGAATAGAGCAGGATGGAGCCATGGCCCGCCGACAGGATGAAACGGTCGCGGTCGGGCCAGTGCGGATCGGCGGCGTCGAATTTCAGGAATTGCGTGAACAGCACGGTTGCCACGTCGGCGCAGCCCATGGGCATGCCGGGATGGCCGGAACCGGCCTTCTGCACGGCATCGAGGCTCAGGAAGCGGATGGCATTGGCCATGGCGCGGGTGTGTTCGGCTGAACTGGGCGACATCGCGTGACACTTTCTTGAGGTGCGTTACCGGCGTGCCCCCTGATAACACCGGGCACCGCAGAGTCAATTGTGGATCGTAATCAGGTGCCGCTTTGCGACGTTGCACTGCGACGCGGTTGGCCCTATGATCGTCATGTGAAGATAAGGGGGGATTCTTGTGTCTTCACAGGGGCTTTGATGGCTGACACCCAGAAACTGGATGAAGCGTTCGAACGCTTCGAGGCGGCGTTGCGGCAATTCGAAGCCGCAATGACGCGCAAACAGGACACCGAAAAGCGCGCCGAGACCCTCGAACACGAGGCCGAAGCATTGCGCCGCGACCGCAGCAAGCTGGCCCATGAACTCGATCTCGTGCGCTCCAAAGCTGGCGAACTGGTCGACACCAGCAAACAAGCCGCAGGCAAGATCGACGCTGCCATGTCGCGCATCCGCGCCGTGCTGCACTCGAACAGCGGGGAGTGAGCCATGGCCCATGTGATCGTGCAGGTGAATGGCCGCCCCTACACCATGCAGTGTCCGGATGGCGAGGAAGACCATCTCAGGGAACTGGCGGTGCTGCTCGACAGCGAAGTGCAGCGCGTCAAGCAAAGCGTCGGCAGCGTCGGCGATATCCGCCTGCTGGTGATGTCGGGCCTGATGGTGGCCGACCGCCTGTCGGAGGCTACGGCGCGCATCGAAGCGCTGGAAGAACAGATCAACGGCCTGCGCGAAGCCCGCAACACGGCGCAGTCGGATGTCAAGGAAATGGAAATGAAGTTCAGCGGCAGGCTGGACGCCGCAGCCAAGCGGCTGGAAGTTATGGCGAAGGAAATGGGGAAGTAGACGGCCCATTTGTCCCAAGCACCAAAATGTGATGTGCTGGTCGTTCAAACCGGAGGCCTGCCATGAAATTCTTGCGCCCATCACTTTTTTTATCGCTGCTGTGTTTGACCCTCCCGGAAGCCCATGCCTTCACCCGCCAGCCGGTCACGGCGCAGAATGGCATGGTGGTGACGTCGCAGCACATTGCCTCCGATGTCGGCGTCGAGATTTTGAAAGCGGGCGGCAATGCCATCGATGCGGCGGTGGCGGTGGGCTATGCGCTGGCAGTGACCAATCCGTGCTGCGGCAATCTGGGCGGCGGCGGGCTTGCGACTTTGCATCTGGCCGATGGCCGCGATGTGTTCCTGAACTTCCGCGAAACGGCACCAGGGGCTGCAACCAAGACCATGTTCCTCGATGCGGCAGGCGAGGTGGTGCCTGACCTCAGCCTCAAGGGTTACAAGGCGGTGGCGGTGCCGGGCACGGTGCTGGGGCTTGATACGCTGCTCAAGAACTACGGGACGTTGCCGCGCGCCACGGTCATGGCCCCGGCCATCAAGCTGGCGGAGGAGGGCTTCGTTCTCACCCAGGGCGACGCTGGCATATTGGCGGGCGCCGCCAAGAATTTTGCCGATCAGCCCAATGTGGCTGGCGTTTTCCTGAAGGACGGCAAGCCGCTTGGCGCCGGTGAGCGGCTGGTGCAGAAGGATCTCGCCGCCACACTGAAGCTCATCACGGCGCAAGGGCCAGATGTTTTTTACAAGGGGCCGATTGCCGACGCGATCGTTCAGGCCAGTTCCGCCAATGGCGGCATCCTGTCGAAAAAGGATTTCGAAACTTATACAGTGACCGAGGACAAGCCGGTGCACTGCAATTATCGCGGCTACGAGATCATTTCGGCACCGCCACCCAGTTCGGGCGGTACGGCCATCTGCGAAATCCTCAACATCGTCGAAGGCTATCCGCTGGCTGAACTTGGTTTCCATTCCAGCCAATCGATCCATGTCATGGTCGAGGCCATGCGCCATGCCTTTGTTGACCGCAACTTCGAGCTTGGCGATCCGGCCTTCGTGAAAAATCCGCTGGAGCGCCTGCTTTCCGAATCCTATGCCGCCGAAATCCGCGCCAAGATTGATCCGCTCAAGGCCTCGACGTCCAAGGACGTGCAGCCCGGCATTGCGCCACATGAAGGCACCGAAACGACGCATTATTCCATCGTCGATGCCAAGGGCAATGCCGTGTCGGTGACCTACACCATCAACGCCCTGTTCGGCGCCAAGGTGATGGCTGGAAACACCGGCTTCTTTCTCAACGGCGAGATGGATGATTTCACGGTGAAGCCCGGTGTCGCCAATCTCTTCGGGCTGGTGCAGGGCAAGACCAACGCCATCGCACCCGGCAAGCGGCCCTTGAGTTCGATGAGTCCCACCATCGTGACCAAGAATGGCAAGACCTTCATGGTGTTCGGCAGTCCCGGCGGGTCGCGCATCATCACCATCGCCGTCCAGGTGTTCCTCAATGTCGCCGATCATGGCATGAGTATCCAGGAGGCGGTGAACGCGCCGCGCATCCATCACCAATGGCTGCCGGACCAGGTGTCGGTCGAACCCTTTGCGCTGTCGCCCGACACCAAGGCGAACCTTGAAGCGATGGGCTACAAGATCGTCGAGCAGTCGCCCTGGGGGGCCGCCGAAGCGATCCTCATCGGACCCGATGAAGACCCGGCGGCGGCGGCAAGTTCCGGCAATGACGCGATGGCGGCGGCGAAGCCGGTGCCGGGCCTGCTCTATGGCGGCCATGACGACCGCAGGCCAGCTGGAGCCGCTGCGGGTTATTGAAGTCCCGCCATGGACATTTGCCTCCTGAGTTCCTAAATTCAGCGGCGGCGGGCTGCCCGGTGCGTGCGGAGAATTTTTTCCCTGGGGCCTATGCGATTCTCTATGGGAGCTGTCCCTGGGCTTGACCGTGGTCTTGCTCAAATGGTTCCCACCTACGTAAGTAGGGACCCGGGATCGTACTCTACCCACGGCCCATGGTGGCCCGCCACGTTGTCATTGAAGGACCTCATGGATATTGCGGAAATCAAACGCAAGGCGCGCGGGGACGCCTCGAAGCGCCGCGCCGGAGCCCATGAGTACCTCAAGGACACGGCGGGCTTGGCCCTTGCCGCGCGGGGCTTGCCGGACGGGGTTTCGCGGACGCCGGGCATTGTCTCGGGCTTCATCCCCTACAAGAGCGAGATCACCACCATTCCGCTGCTCAACGCCTTGCGGCGTGGCGGCTGGCGCACTGCGATGCCGGTGGTGATCGCGCAAGGGTTGCCGCTGCTGTTCCGGGCCTGGGCGCCGGGCGAGGCTCTGGTGCCGGGTGTCTGGGGCATTCCCATGCCGCCCGAGACGGCGCCGGAGGTTCTGCCCGACGTATTGCTGGTGCCGCTGCTGGCCTTCGACCGGGAAGGCTACCGTCTCGGCTATGGCGGCGGCTTCTATGACCGGACGCTGGAAAAACTGCGCAAGCTGAAAGCCGTCGTGGCCATAGGTGTTGCCTATCACGCGCAGATGGTGGATCAGGTTCCGCGCGGCCCCCATGATGCGCCGCTCGACTATATGATGACCGAGGAAGAGACTTTCAGGTGCGGCTGATTTTTCTGGGCGATGTGGTGGGGCGATCAGGGCGCGACGCAATGTCACGCGAGTTGCCGCTGCTGCGCCAGCGCTACCAGCCCGACATCGTGGTGGTGAATGGCGAGAATGCCGCCCATGGCTTTGGCATCACCGAGGAGATTTTCCTGGGCTTCATCGCGGCGGGTGCTGACGTGGTGACGCTCGGCAATCATTCCTTCGACCAGCGCGAGGCGCTGATCTTCAT
>JBKJQD010000460.1:0-27954 GCA_046594125.1 Aestuariivirga sp. | reverse complement strand
GGGCGCCAATTTCGATCTGGGCCATGGTGACGTGGTGATCGCCGCCATCACCTCCTGCACCAACACGTCCAATCCCTATGTCATGATGGGAGCAGGCCTTCTGGCCCGCAATGCCTTGAAAAAGGGATTGACCGTCAAGCCATGGGTCAAGACCTCGCTGGCGCCCGGTTCACAGGTCGTTACCGAATATCTGAAGTCGTCGGGCCTGCAGAAGGACCTCGACAAGCTCGGCTTCGATCTGGTGGGCTATGGCTGCACCACCTGCATCGGCAATTCCGGACCGTTGCCGGAGAATATCTCGAAATCGATCAGGGACAATGACCTCGTCGCCGCCGCCGTGCTGTCGGGTAACCGCAACTTCGAGGGCCGCGTCAATCCGGACGTGCGCGCCAACTACCTGGCCTCGCCGCCGCTGGTCGTCGCCTATGCGCTGGCCGGTTCGCTCAAGGTGAACTTGGCCACCGATCCCCTGGGTCACGACAAGAAGGGCAAGCCGGTCTATCTGAAAGACATCTGGCCCGATGCCAGGGACGTGGCCAGCCTTGTGCGCAAGAATGTGACGCGCAAGGCCTATGCCAAGCGCTACAAGGACGTGTTCAAGGGCGATGCCCAATGGCGCAAGATCAAGGTGACCAAGGGCATGAACTATGCTTGGGATGCCAAGAGCACCTATGTGGCGAACCCGCCCTATTTCGAAGGCCTCAGCATGACGCCGCAGCCAGTGAAGGACGTCGCCAACGCCCGCGTGCTCGGCCTGTTCCTCGACTCGATCACCACCGATCACATCTCGCCTGCCGGTGACATCAAGGCCTCGTCTCCGGCTGGCGCCTATCTCAATTCCCGTGGTGTCGAGAAGCTCGACTTCAACTCCTATGGCGCCCGCCGCGGCCACCACGAAGTCATGATGCGCGGCACGTTCGCCAATATCCGCATCAAGAACCAGATGGTGCCCGGCATCGAGGGCGGCGTCACCAAACACTATCCCGATGGCACGCAAATGCCGATCTACGACGCCGCGATGACGTACCAGTCGCAGGGAACGCCGCTGGTGATCTTCGCAGGCAAGGAGTACGGCACCGGCTCGTCGCGCGACTGGGCCGCCAAGGGCACGAAGCTGCTGGGCGTGCGCGCCGTCATCGCCCAGAGCTTTGAGCGCATCCACCGCTCCAACCTGATCGGCATGGGCGTCATCCCGCTGCAGTTCAAGGAAGGCGAGAGCTGGCAGACGCTGGGATTGAAGGGCGACGAGACAGTGACCATCAATGGTCTGGCGGAGGGCTTGAAGCCGCGCGCCAAGATGACCGTGGAGATTACCCGCGCCGATGGTTCGAAGGCCGAGGCGCAGGTTCAGTGCCGTATCGATACGCTGGACGAACTCGATTACTACCGGAACGGCGGCATCATGCCCTATGTGCTGCGCAACCTGGCGCGCTCGGCTTAACCACCGGTTAAGACCCGTTACGCATTCGTGATGAGGCTACAACGGCTCGTGAGTGGCACTCGCGGGCCATTTGTTCCATATTGGATGCATGAAAATTAACCACACTTTGTCCCGCAGGCAAGCCTTGGCGCTGGGTGGGGCATCCGCTCTTGGAGCCTTGGCGGGACCGTCAATGGCCGCCAGCGCAAATCCGGTGGTTGTTGAACTCTTCACCAGCCAAGGCTGTTCATCCTGTCCGCCAGCTGATGCCCTGCTCGACGAGTTGCGCGCCATGCCGGGTGTCGTGGCCCTGACCTATCACGTCGACTATTGGGATTATCTCGGCTGGAAGGACACGCTTGGCAGTGCCGAGAACTCCCAGCGTCAGTATGATTACGCCAAGGCGCGCGGCGACATGGACGTCTATACGCCGCAGATGGTTGTCAATGGTGGGGGACACATGGTCGGCAGCCAGCGCGGCGCGGTTATCGGCGCCATCGAAGCGGCGCGCGGCACGGTATTTCCGGTAAGCGTTGCCATCCATGACTCAGGCAATGAAATCACCATCGACATCGGTGCTGGAGAACCGGTTGACGAGGCTACGGTCTGGCTCCTGCCTGTCATGCGCACAGCCAATGTCAAGATTTTGAAGGGCGAGATCGCCGGCCGCGAAATCGCTTACCACAACATCGTGCGCAAGGTACTGCCGGCCGGCATGTGGAATGGCAAGGCGGCGCAACTGGTGATGCCCAAGGACAGCGTTTTGCCGCCCGATTGCCAGGCCTGCGTGGCGTTGCTGCAAAACGGCAAGGCGGGCGCTGTGCTGGGCTGTGGCACCTGGGGAAAGTTCGCGGCCTGAGAAAACAAAACCGGGGCCGGAGGGTGATCGCCCTCCGGCCCCGGCCTGAATTAGCTATATGGAAAGTTTGCCGCCCTTGATGGTGATCTTGGCGGTCTTGGCATCGCAGGCCAGCGACGACTTGCCCAATGTGACCGTGCCACCCGGCTTGCAGTTGACGCCGCGCTGATGGTGAGCCGCCACGGAGTAGTGATGGGTATGGCCGCCCTTGGGCAGAAAGGCGATCATGTGGGCCGACTTGTCCGTGTTGATGATGGTCGTGGCGCTGGCCGCCGAAACCATGAGGCCTGCGGCAAGTCCGGTGGCAATGAGAATGCGGGTGAGCATGGGAATGTCCTTTCAGATGGAGGGGCAATTGCCCCCGGTTACATGACGAACTTGCCGGCCTGGATGGAGATCTTGGCGAGCTTTCCGTCGACGGGCTCGGTCTTGCCGCCAAGCGACAGCGTGCAGCCCATCTTGCAATCCACATCGGCGCTGGCGTTGCCTTTGACGGCCAGGTCCATTTCCTTGCCGCCCTTTGGCGTGACTTTCAGGGTGTAGGCAGTCTTGTCCTTGTTGTCGATCGTCAGGGCATTGGCGGCGGGTGCAAGAACCGCGAGCGCAAGCGCGCCCGCCACGAAAACACGAATGTTCATGGGACTTCTCCTTTGGTGGGTTTGATTTCAGTGAACCAGAGGTGCGGTTGAAGCCGTATCGGAAGTTCATCTGATGAGAATAAGTTACGCGCAAATTGTGATAAGCAACAGTTAAGCCTTGGTAATGCCGGGGTGCAAGATGCCGCGTCTGGCGGGCGAAATTATGCCACAATGAAGGAGCGTTCCAGACTGCGCCGCCACAGAGCCGCCATGAAGATTACACGGCGGTGGTTCTAAACCCTCTGCCCATCGGCATCGAGCAGCACGCAGTCGCCGGGAGCAAAGGCCAGCGTTACCGGCTCGCCCTCGCGGTAGACATGGCCCGAAATCGGGTTGACGGCATTGAGACGGAGCTTGCCTGCTTCCGCCACATAGGACGCCGTGGCGCCGAGATAGGCGGTGGCGGTGATCCGGCCATTGAGGACATTGCCCGTGGTGCCGCCAACCGTGATCTTCTGCGCCCGGATGACCACCGTAACCTTCCCGCCCGCCGTGACGCCGCTTGCTGCCACTTCGACTTGAGCGCCGCCGTCGAGCGCCACGGAGGCCTTGCCGCCTTGCGCCGACACCACGCGGCCCTCGAGCAAATTTGACTGGCCGAGGAAGCCCGCGACAAACCGCGAGGCAGGAGCATTGTAGACATCCTCAGGCGTTCCCGCCTGCTCGACGATGCCGTGGTTCATGACCACGATGCGGTCGGACATGGCAAGCGCCTCTTCCTGGTCGTGAGTCACGAACAGGGTAGTGATGCCGACCTCGCGCTGGATAGTCTTGATCTCGATGCGCATTTCCTCGCGCAGATTGGCGTCAAGCGCCGAGAGCGGTTCATCGAGGAGCAGGAGATCAGGCTCGATGACGATGGCGCGGGCCAGCGCAATGCGCTGCTGCTGGCCGCCAGAAAGTTCGGAGGGCAGCTTTTTCTCGACGCCGGGCAGGCGGACGATGTCCAGCGCCCGTTTGACTTTGGCGGCGATCTCTTCTCTGGCTGCACCACGATACTTCAGGCCGAAGGCGACATTGTCAAAGATCGTCTTGTGCGGGAACAGTGCGTAGTTCTGGAACACCAGGCCGATGTTGCGCTTGTGGATCGGCACATCGTTGACGCGCCGCCCGGCGATATGAATCTCGCCCGAAGTTGGCGCGACGAGGCCCGCCAACGATCTCAGGATCGTCGTCTTGCCGCAGCCCGAAGGCCCGAGCAGCGTTATGAAACTGCCCTTCTCCATGACCAGCGAAACGTCCTTCACGGCGGTGAATTGGCCGTAGGACAGAGTCACATTGCGAAGTTCGGCGGCGGGAGATGACATGTCAGATTCCGGTTTTGCAGCAGGGGTGGCCTCTCCCGCGCTATATCGCGGGAGAGGCCCGTTGGCTTAACCGCCGTTCGAGATGCGGTTCCATTCCTTGGTCCAGGCATCGGAATTGGCCGACCAGTAGTCTGGGTCGGCGAAGGTCAGGGACTTCATTTCGCCGGTCGGATCAAAGGCCGGCAGCTTGGCGATCTTGTCGGTGAGCTTCACCTTCTTCGGATCAAGCGATGGCGGATAGTTCTGGCCCTCGGCCACGGCGATGGCCGTCGCCGGGTCGAGCATGAAGTTCACCAGTTCCTCACATTCGGCCATCGGCGAGCCCTTGAGGATCAGCATGTTCTCCATCCAGGCATAGCTGCCCGGCGGATCGAAGTAGCCGACGGGTGAACCCTGCTGCTGAAGTGCTGCAATACGGCCCGACCAGGCTTCGGTCACGACGATCTCTTCCTTGGCCATAAGGTCCATGAGTTCGGCACCCGATGACCAATATTTCTTGGTCATGTCGCGCGCTTCACGCACCTTGGCCCACACCGCATCGATGTCCTTGGCGGCGTTCGGATCCTGCCCGCTCTGCAGCGAGGCATACCAGACCCGCGTCACCATATCGCCATAGGCGCCGATCTTGCCCTTGTACTTGGGATCAACCAGCAGCATGGCGCCCTTTTCCTTGGCTTCAGCCTCGGAGATCACCTTGGTGTTGTAGGCAATGCCGGTGGTGCCGTAGTCGTAGGGGGCGCAGGACAGCTTCGGAGTCATCTTGCGGAACGGGTCGATCATCGCCGTCATGACATTGGCGAGGTTCGGGATGTTGGCCTCGTTGATCTCGGACGTATATCCGCCGTCGATATACTTCTTGTAATACTCGACGCCCGAGGAATGGATGACCTGGTAGTCGCCGGGGTTGGCCGACTTGATCTTGGTCAGCATGACGTTTTCATCATCAAAACTGCCTTGCACCACCTTGCGTCCGGTCTTGGCCGTATAGGGCTCGAAGGCATATTTGGTGATTGCATCCTGCACCACGCCGCCCCAGCCATCGAAGCGCACTTCGCTGACCGCCGCCAAAGCAGCACCTGACCAGCGCGTCGAAAGCCCCACGCTGGCTGCGGCGGCAGCCGAGAGGCCGAGGAAGGTGCGGCGGCTCATGCCGCCGTCCTGGTAGCGGTCGAGGAGCCTTTCGAGGCGTTTTGTCGAACTCATCTTCATGACATTTCTCCCTGTTAACTCAACGCTGCCGCCGCATCATAAGGCGCGAAACGAGGCCTCCGATGAGCGGAACTCCGACGGTGACGAGGATCATCAAGGTGCCCAGCGCGTTGACTTCCGGGCTGATGGAGACTTTGAGCATCGACAGGATCTGCGTTGGCATGGTCTCGACGCCGGGCGGGCGCCAGAACACCGAAGCAGTCACATTGTCGAAGGAAATCGTAAAGGCCAGCAACAGCCCGGCAAACACCGCAGGCATGATCAGCGGCAAAGTAATTTCGCGGAACGTCTCGAAGCGGCCAGCCCCCAGCGACATGGCGGCTTCCTCGTAGACCCGCTTCACGCCGATGAGCCGGGCCTGCACGATGAGCACCACATAGGGAAGCGACAGCAAGATATGCCCGCACAGCAGCAGGATGAAATTCGGCTTCGACCCGATCCAGCGGTTGGCCAGAAGCAATCCAACGCCAAGCACGGTTTCCGGCACCAGCACCGGCCCGACAATCAGCGAATTGACCCAGTCCTTGCCGCGGAATTCATAGCGCACCAGCGCCAATGCCGCCATCACGCCCAGTATCGTGCAGATCGCCGCGGTCAACAGCCCGATCCACAGTGATGTCGTGAAGGCTCGCACCACCGCCTCGTTGTGCATGAGCTTGCCGTACCATTGCAGCGAGAAGCCGGTCATCGGAAAGCCGCCGAACTGCGAGGCGTTGAAGGACAGGAAGACCACCGCGATGATCGGCGCGAACATGAAGATGTAGACCAGCAGCGTTATCACTTGCACCGCCCGCCAGCCCCATGTGCTTTCGCCGCTCACCGGCTCAATCCCTTGAACACCGTGGAGAGACCCATGTAGCGGCTGTAGATCACCGACAGGATGCCAAGCAGCACCAGCAGCACGATGGAGAGTGTCGATCCCAGCGGCCAGTTCAGCTCCTTCATGATGGTGCCGAAGATCAGATTGCCGAACAGTGCGTCCGACCGCCCGCCGAGAATCTGCGGCGTAACATAACTGCCGGCCGCCAGCACGAAACTAAGCAGGAGGCCGGCCCCCAGGCCCGGCAGCGACAGCGGCAGGGTCACTTCGCGGAACGCCTGCCAGGAGGTGCAGCCCAGTGTACGCGCCGCCGCGATAAGATTGCGGTCGATGCCTTCGAGGCTCACATAGATGTTGAGGATCATGTAGGGCAGGAGGAAGTGGATCATGCCCATCACCACCGAGCCCTCGTTATAGAGCAGCGGCAGCGGTTCGCTGATAAGCCCCATGCCCATGAGACCAGCGTTGATGGCGCCCTGTTCTCCGAGGATATGAATCCACGAGAAGGTGCGGATGGTGAAGGAAATCCAGAACGGCACGATGAGCAGCAGCAACAGCAGCCACTTGTGTCTGGATTGGCTCATGGCGATGAAGAAGGCTGGCGGATAGCCCATCAGCGCGCACAGGATCGCCGTTTCGGCGGCAATGCGGAAGGTCTTCCACAGGAATTTGTGATAGTAGGGATCCGAGAAGAATTCCGACCAGTTGCCGGTGTTGAAATCCGACGTTTCCACCCCCGCCGTCTGGAAAGTGTAGAACGTATAGACGAACATGATGATGATCGGCACGATCATCAGCAGCACCAGTGCCGCCAGCGTCGGCGCCAGCAGCAACCATGGCCGCCGCCTCTCCGATGCCGTCAACAGCGATGACGCCAAGCCAACATACTCCCCTCACTTCTGAGCATAGGAAGGGCCAGCCGCAATTGTCAACGCAAGACGGCTTTCAGACGTGCAGGCCGGGAGCCTCGTGGCCGGCGCGGGCCACATATTGGGTGTAGCCGCCGCCATACTGGTGAATACCGTCCAGTGTCAGTTCCAGCACGCGATTGGAGAGAGCCGCCAGGAAATGCCGGTCATGGGAGACGAACAGCATGGGAGCGCGGCACCTGAAAAAGTTGCGCCGTCCTTATGCCATGCGAGATGCCAGAGGAAGGGTCAGGCCAAGGGAACGCTGAGCAGGCGATCGAGCGTGCCGGAAATATCCGCTTCCGTGGTCATCGGATTGAGAGTGCAAAGACGCAACACACTGCGTTTGGCAATGACCGTTGAGGACAATGTCGCATAGCCAGACTGGGTGATGTCCTGCACCATCGCGGCGTGGCCGGCAGCCGTTGCCCCGCGCCGGGCGAAAGTCACGATACCGATCTGCGCCGGCGTGACCAGTTCCCAGTGTTGTGGATCAAGCAGGATGAGGCGCTGCGCCGCTTCGGCCAGATCGATGCCGGCATCGATGGCCGCGGCGATGCGCTCGACACCGTGGGTCTTGAAGGTCATCCAAAGTTTCAGCGCCCGCGCCTTGCGTGACAGTTCCAGACTGCGGTTGAAGAAGTCGACCTCGTCCTCCTTGCCCATCACGTCCTTGAGATATTCCGGCGTCATGGTGAAGGCGCGCTCCAGGGCGCCGGCGTGACGCACCAGCACGCAGCCGCAGTCATAGGGCTGGAACAGCCATTTGTGCGGATCGAGCACCAGCGAGTCGGCAAGCTCAAGCCCGGCCAGATGCGCCTTGCCGCGCACTGTCAAGGCGGCAGGTCCGCCGTAAGCACCGTCGACATGCATCCACAGGCCTTCAGCCCGGCACAGGGCCGCCACCTCGGTCAGCGGATCGGCGGCACCCGTATTGGTGGTTCCGGCATTGGCGATCACCATCACCGGCTTCCGGCCCGAAGCGCGATCAGCCGCGATGGCTTGCGCCAATCCCGCCATATCGAACTTCTGCTGGCTGTCCGTCGGCAAGACCCGGATATCGCTTTCGGCAAGACCAGCCGAGGTGAGGTTGCGCTTCAGCGACGAATGGGTCTGGTCATTGAGATAGACGGTGCCACGGCCCTTGCTGGCGAAGGCCGCCGAAAACGCCGTGAAATTCGCCAGCGAACCGCCGCTGACGATGATCCCTTGCGTTCCGTCCGGCATGCCGAGAAGCTGGCGCAGCCAATCGAGTACCACCAGTTCCAGAACCGCCGTGCCGCTGCCGCCGATCCACGACGTGGCGATGGCATTGAAGCCGGTTGCCAGCCAGTCTCCCAGAATGCCGGTGAAGGCGGCGGGGCTGGCCACCCGCGCGAAATAGCGCGGATGATCGCCATGCTGCATCTTGCTCAGGACTTCGTTGCGCAAGGTGAGGAGGGCGCTCGACGCATCGCTTGGCTTGAGCGGAACCGGCCCGCCGATCTTCGCCTCAAGTGCGGCGCGGGCGGTGACGGCGATGGCGGGCTCGTCATGGCGCGAGGCCAGATGTTGCACCACCATGTCGACCATTTCATAGCCGAGCCGGCGCATGTCGTCTTCGGACATGCCCAGCGTATCGGCCAGCGGCGGCGTGTTTGTCATGTTCAGAACCGCTCCGTGGCAAAATGGGCGATCTGCGCGCCCGCCGCATAATATGTTTCCTTGAGGGAGCGCAGGCGCACGGCTTGCGGGTCGGTCACCGGCAGCGGTAGATCCCTTTCAGGAATTTGCCCCAGCACATGTCCTGCCAGAACGCGCCCGAAGACCGTGCCCGGGGCGATGCCGCGTCCATTGTAACCGCAGAAGCCGACGACATTGCGGGCCAGCCGGTGAAAGCGCGGCAGGTTGTTGGCGGTCATGCCGATCATGCCGTACCACTCACATTCGAATTCGACATCGCCGATCTGCGGAAAAATCTTGTGCAACGAGCGAATGGCCCAGGCCCGATGTACGGAGGCTGCCGAGCCCTTGAGGGCGCCAACACTGCCGAACACCAGGCGGCCCCGCGCGTCGAAGCGGAATGAACTGAGAATCTCCTTGGTGTCCCAGCAGCCTTCGCGGCCCGGCAGAATGGACTGGCGCAGATTGTCGCTTAAAGGCCGCGTGGCAAAATTGAAATAGGGCAGAAGCACCTGCTCCTCACGAATGCCGGACCATGGCAACTTTGTATAAGCATCGGTTGCCACGATCACCCAATCGGCGGTCACCTGGCCCTTGGCCGTGTGTACCGCCCATCTTCCATTGGCTTCCCCGGCAGCGGTTACCGGGCTCTGCGTGTGGATGGTGGCGCCCGCCGCAATCGCCGCCCCGGCCAGCCCGCGCACGTAGGCCAAGGGTTGGATGGTTCCGGCCCGCCTGTCATGCAACGCCCCGGCATAGGCCGGGGTGCCAATGCGCCGCGCCGTCTCGAACGCATCAAGCAGGGTGACCGGTGCGCCGCGCGCCGACCATTGGCGGGCGCGCTCTTGCAGTTCGGCCAGACCGCTGGCGCCCACCGCGCAATGCAGCGTGCCGTTACGCACCGCTTCGCATTCTATTCTGTGCTTGTCGATGATCGCCCAAACGGAGGCCGGCCCATTGCCGAGGAGAGCCAGCAGGCGCTCGCCGTAGTCGGCGCCCAGCGCTGCCGGGACGTCCGACGGCATCACCCACATGCCGGCATTGACCAGTCCGACATTGCGCCCCGAGCCGCCAAAGCCGATCCCGGCGGCTTCGAGCACGATGACCTTCGATCCGGCTTCCGCCAGATGCAGCGCCGCCGATATGCCAGTGAAGCCGCCGCCGACCACCACCACGTCAGCCGTCACGGCCTCCGCCAGCGGCAGTGTGCCAGGTGGCTTCGGGGCGGTCTGCTCCCATAATCCATGTGAGCGCGGATCATTCTGCATGGACGTAGTCTCTCATGGAAATGGCTGGTTTCAAGTGATCAAAGCAATCTCCGCCCAATACATCAATCCCCGGTGGAATGACACGCGAAAGCCAAGCCGATTCCCCTCTCACGGTGGCAGAGGTGTGTCAACGCCATCCTCCCCTCGACAGATTTCAGAAAAGCGGAATGCCGGGGCCGCCGCCTACCGTCTTGCTCCATAGTCGGTATCCGTTCTTGAGCGTGATGAAGGTTTCACGAACCACTGCTGTTCTCCACGGGCAACAGACCGGTACAATATCTTCCCGCGCCGTTCACGCAATCGTTCTGTTGAAGCCACTTGCCGGACATGCTTTTCTGCGCCTCTCAAAAGGGGCAGCACCATGACCGATTTCAACCAGCCGCTTGGCGGCAACGACATGCCACGCTTTGCCGGACCCGCCACCATGATGCGGTTGCCCACGCAGAAGACAGCCGAAGGCCTCGACGTCTGCTTCGTCGGCGTACCCCTTGATATCGGGGCATCCAACCGCTCCGGCACGCGCCATGGTCCGCGCCAGATACGCGCTGAATCCTGCATGCTGCGCCCCTACAACATGGCGACCCGCGCCAAGCCCTTCGAGTCATTCCAGGTGGCCGACATCGGTGACGTCGCCATCAATACCTTCGATCTCAAGAAATCGGTTGGCATCATCGAGCGCGCCTACGACGAGATTCTGTCGCACTATTGCATTCCCCTGACGCTCGGCGGCGACCACACGCTGACCCTTCCCATCCTGCGCGCCATGAAGAAGATTCACGGGCCCGTGGCGCTGATCCATGTCGATGCCCATGCCGACATCAACGACGAGATGTTTGGCGAGAAGATCGCCCATGGTACACCGTTCCGCCGCGCCGTGGAGGAAGGCCTGCTCGCCTGCGACAAGGTTTTCCAGATCGGCCTGCGCGGCTCTGGCTATTCGCCGGAGGATTTCGACTGGCCAAGGAAGCAGGGCTTCACTGTCGTTCAGGCGGAAGAGTGCTGGTACAAATCCATGGCACCGCTGATGCAGCAGGTGCGCGACAAGATCGGCGATCATCCGGTCTACCTGACCTATGACATCGACAGCCTCGATCCAGCTTTTGCACCCGGAACCGGCACGGTGGAGGTTGGCGGTCTCACCACTTGGCAGGCTCTTGAGATTATCCGTGGCTGCCGCGGTCTTAATCTGGTGGGTGGTGATCTCGTCGAGGTCTCGCCACCCTTTGACCCTTCCGGCAACACCGCGCTGATCGGTGCCAATTTCCTGTTCGAGATGCTGTGCGTCCTGCCCGGCGTGCAATATTGAGTGTAACAGGATCGGCAGAGGCTTTGGTCAGAGAGAATGAACAATACTCGCGATAGATCATGCCCCGGCATACAATAAGCCCCAAGGGATTAAAGTCGGTGCCGCCGAAGCGGCGCCAGGGGCAGGCGGATCAACGGGTGCACCGTGACATCTATGCGGCGATCATCGATCACCGCCTGGCGCCAGGCGCCGCCCTGCAGGAAGATGCGCTGTCCTCCGCCTTCGGTGTCAGCCGCACTGTGATCCGCAAAGTGCTTCAACGCCTGTCACATGAGCGGCTGGTGGACCTGGTTCCGAACAAGGGCGCGTCGGTTTCGAAGCCGACGGCGGAAGAATCCCGCCAGGTGTTTGAAGCCAGGCGCGCCGTTGAGCGAATCATCGTCGAGAGGGCCGTCGCCATGGCGTCGGACAGCGATATCTCCAGTCTTGTCGAGACGGCACGGCATGAGGTCGTGGCCTTTGAAAAGGGCAACCGCCAGGAGCGCGTCAAGCTGTCGGGCGATTTTCACCGTCAGCTGGCGAAACTTGGCGGCAATCCGGTGCTGAGTGAGTTTCTCAATGAACTGGTGTCGCGCACATCGCTGATCATCGCGCTCTATGAATCACCCGGTGCCGTTCCCTGCTCCCACGGCGAGCATCTCGAGATTGCCGATGCCATGAAGCGGCGCGACGTTGCCAAGGCTGTCCAGTACATGGACCATCATCTTCAGCATATTGAAACGCAAGTCGATTTGAACGATCTCTACCAGCAGGCCGATTTCAAATCACTGTTCAAGGCGGCGAAATAGCCGGTCAGGATTTTGCCGGCGTGTTGCCGCGCTGCGGCGGCGCATAGGCCGCGAGCTTGCCCCTATAGGGTTTATGCAGCGGATAGGCGAGGTCGCCGCGCTTGCTGGTCCGCAAATTGAGGCCAACCAGGGCCTCGGCAAATTTGACGGCGGCCGCCACCCCGTCAATGACCGGGACCTGCAGCTTGTCTTCGAGGAAGCGCGTCAAATCGGCCATGCCGGCACAGCCCAGAACGATGGCGCCGGACTTGTCCTCGATGATGGCCCTCTCGCATTCCGCAAGAATGAGCGTGCGAGCCTGCGATGCAGGGTTGTCGAGCTCAAGAACGGCGATGTCCGTGGCACGGACGCCGCGGCAATGCCTTTCCATACCGTAATTGCGCACCAGATGTTCGGCAATGATGCGGGTGCGCTCGAGTGTGGTGACGATGGAAAAGCCGGTGGCCAAGAAAGCCGCCGCATGCATGGCCGCTTCGGCGATGCCGATGACCGGGCCTCTGGCGATCTCGCGTGCCGCGAGCAAGCCCGGATCACCGAAACAGGCGATGACATAGGCGTCCGCCTCAGGATCATCGTTGATGGCGTCCACAAGGCCTAAAACGCTCATCGCTTCGTCATAGTGCCCCTCAATGGAGACCGCGCCGGACCGTGATGTCGCCGCGCTGATTTCCGTCCCGGCTGCGGCCACCGCCCGCGCCGCTTGCGCGATGGTTTCCGTCATCGCTTCGGTGGTGTTTGGATTGATGACCCTGATTCTCATGCAATGTCCGCCATGCGCTCCGAAATGCGTCGGTCAAATAGGCGGCAATGGCCGTTCTTTGGGCATGCCGCCTAATCTTCGAGCAAAGTGTATACACCTATGTTTTTTCTATTGCATGGCTGAGTAAACGAGTCCAACCTGTTTTGCGAGCCAGTTCAGAGAACGAAGCCCCGGCAAGGAGGCCGCGACTGGTGTGGAAATCTGGGATGAACTTGATCGCCAACAGGAGGACTCCATGAAGAACTTGAATGTCTGGACACGCCGCGCACTTCTCGGAACCGCGGGCGCCTTGGCCCTTGCGGCCGTCGCATCATCAGCGCTCGCCGCTGATGCCAAGCTGAAAATCGGATTTGTCGGTGTGACCAGCGGTCCAGCCGCCGCCTGGGGCACGTCCAACGTGCGCTCGATGCAGACACTTGAAGCCTGGTACAATGAAACCGGCGTGAAGATCGGCGACAAGACCTATGAGATCGAGGTCGTTACTTTTGACGATCAAAAGGATCCCAAGCGCGCCGTCGAAGGGATGGAAAAGATGGCCCAGGAGGGCATCCACTATGTCGTCGGCCCCAATGTCGATGACGGCGCTGCCGCCGTCCGCCCGGTGGCCGAGAAAAACAACATCATCTATTTCCCTTACGCCTTTCCCAAGGAGCTCTATACCAAGCCCGCATCCAACGCCGTGCTGGGCATGATCGCCAACTACCAGTCAGGCCCGGCCATCTACAAATACCTGATGGAGAAAAAGGGCGTGAAGAAAGTGGCTTTCGTCGCCGCCAACGAGTCCGATCCGCTGAGCCAGCGTGACGGCGGTGTTGCCGCCGCCAAGGCTCTGGGACTGGAAGTGGTTGCCGAGAAGGACACCTACCAGAACGACACCCGCGATTTCACGCCGGTATTGACGCCGATCGTGGCGCTGAAACCCGACCTTCTGGTGCTTTCGGGCGTGGCGCCGGGCAATGCCCCGCTGCTGATCCGTTCGGCCCGCGAACTGGGTTACGAGGGCCTGATCTCGACCGAAACCGCCCAGGATGCCAAGGTACTTGAAGAAGGTGCCGGCGAACTGGCCAACGGCTTCATTTCGGTGGGCGGCGCTTCGACACCGGAAATCGCCTCCGACCGCATGAAGGAATTCGTGGCGCGCTACACCAAGATGTTCGGTGAATACAACGACGAGTCCAATACCAAGGTCTATGCGCTCGACTATATCCTCGAGACCTTGAAGGCCAATCCGGCCGCCATCGACAATGTCGAGGAATTCAAGAAGACCATGGACACGTTTTCCGCGCCCAACCCTTATCTCAAGGGCGACGCCAAGCTGAGCTACGTGGGCATGACCTCGTTCGGACAGAAGCGCCAGGTTGCGGTGCCAATGGTCGTCAATGAGTATAAGGACGGTGCCTTCCAGACGCTTTTCGTTGGCAACGTCGACTAGCGCCTCATAACTTCATGGCATGAGGGGTCTGGGGCAATTCCAGACCCCTCTTTTCACTCGCGGCGGTCATGATACGGCGATGGAACAGGTCATAGCAAACGGACTGTATCTCGGCGCGCAATATGCGCTGATCGCGCTTGGCCTCACGCTGATCTTCGGCCTCATGAATGTTCTGAACTTCGCCCATGGCCAGATGTATGTGCTGGGTGGTTTCATTACTTATGCCGTGTATGGACAAATCGGCCTGCCGTTCGTGGTGGCTGTTGTCGCCTCTGGCGTGACGCTGGCCATTATCGGCGCGCTCATGGAGCGTTTCCTGTTCCGCACCGTGATCAAGCGCAGCCATCGCGAGGAAAGCACCATGCTGCTGGCGGCGGCAACTGCCTTCTTCTTCGATGCCGTCATTCTCCTGGTCTTCGGTGAAAAGCAGCGCGGTGTGCCGAAAATCGTCAAAGGCGTGTTCAACGGCTACGGCATCATCCTGCCCTATGACCGGATTTTAGTTGGTGTGATCGCCGCCGCATTCATCCTGGGCTTCATCTTCTTCATGAAATATTCAAGGCCCGGCCGGGCGATGCGTGCCCTGGCGCAGGATCGCGTGGCGGCCCAGCTCATGGGTGTTGAGGTTGACCGTTACACCATGATCGGCTTTGCCATGGGCGCCATGCTGGCAGGTGTGACCGGCGGACTTCTGGTCACCATCACCGGCATCAATTCCGGCATCGGCGGCCCCATCTCGATCAAGGCTTTCATGATGATCATGATCGGCGGCGCTGGTGTGGCCGGCGGCGCCATTGCCGGCGGCTTCATCCTCGGCATGATGGAATCGGTCGGTCTCACCGTACTGCGTGAGTTTGGCGACGTCACCTATCTGGTGATCTTCGCCGCACTGATGGTGTTTCTGTCGATCAGGCCCAATGGCCTGATGGGCAAGCCCTGGGGCTGAGGGCGCATGAGCAAGGCAAGCAAAATAACTGGAGCCGCCGTTTTTCTCGCCGTGGTGTTTGTCCTTGTACCATGGCTGATTGGCGTAACGGGCCGCAGAGATCTGTATTATACGCTCTCGTCGGTGGCACTGCTTAGCATCGCCAGTGCCGGAGTTTGGCTCACCTTCTATATTGGCCGCATCAATATCGGGCAGGGTGCCTACGCGCTGATGGGCGGTTACGTCTCGGCCATCCTGGTGATGACCTACGGAGTGTCCTTCTGGCTGACACTGCCCGCCGCCGGCCTGCTCTGTGCCATCGCCAGCACCCTCATCGGCTGGCCGATCCTGCGCCTGCGCGGCGTCTATTTCGCCATGGTGACACTGGTGCTCACCGAGGTAACGCGCCTTTTGGCGCTGGCGCTTCCCATCACCAGTGGCGCCAAGGGTATCACCAGCATTCCGTTGCCGGGACCGGTCAGCCTGTTCGGCCTCACTGTCGTGCCCGATTTCGCCACCATGGAAAACCCGCGCATCGCCTTCTACTATCTTTCGGCCTCTCTGATGACTCTGTGCTTTGCCGCAATGTACCGGCTGGTCAATTCGCGCATCGGCACCATCTGCCAGTCGTTGCAGCAGAATGAGGAACTGGCTTCTTCCATTGGCGTCAACATCGCATATCTGCGGCTCATCGCCTATGCCATCTCCTCGTTCCTCGGCGGTATCAGTGGTGCTGTCTTTGTTGCCGCCACCCAGTCGGTCTACCCCTCGAGCTTCACCGTCACCGACTCGGTCAATTTCATGCTGAATTGTTTTCTGGGAGGCCTGGGCTATGTTTTCGGCCCAATGCTTGGAACGCTGGTTCTCTATTTCGGCTGGAATCTGCTGTTTGAAACCGGCAAGTATCAGCTGCTCATTTACTCGTCGCTGATGATTGTCCTGATGCTTTTCCTTCCGAACGGCATCTTAAGTATTGCCGCCTTGCGCAAGAAAGGATGAGCCATGCCATCCATTCTTGAAGTCAGCGGCATGAGCAAGCGCTTCGGCGGGCTGACCGCCGTCAACAACGTCAGCTTTTCGGTTCAGGAAAGGGAAATTCTCTCGGTCATCGGCCCCAATGGCGCGGGCAAGTCGACGCTGTTCAAGCTTATTTCATCTTTCCTGCAGCCAACGGCAGGCGAAGTACGATTTCGCGGTGAACGGATTTCCAGCTTGGCGCCTCACATCGCGGCCCGCAAAGGCGTGGTGCGAACCTTCCAGGAGACCACGATTTTCCGCAACATGAGTGTTCGCGACAATGTCGTCATCGCCCATCACCTGCGCTCGAAGGCTTCGCTCCTTGGTTTTTTCCTCGGCACAGCCCGCGCCAAGGCTGACGAGGCAAGCTTTGGCAAGTCCGCCGATGAGATTCTTTCTTTCCTTGGACTTAGCGAAATTTCTTCGGAGATTGCCAAGAATCTGCCCCATGGCCATTTGCGCGCCCTGGGCATCGCCATCGGTCTGGCGACCAATCCGGCGGTGCTGTTGCTCGACGAACCTTTCGCTGGCATGAATCATGACGAGACCATGAAGGCCGTCGCCATGGTCCGCAGCCTTAGAGACCGCGGGCTCACGGTGCTGCTGGTCGAACACGACATGTCTGCCGTGATGAAAATATCCGACCGCATCGTGGTGCTGAACTTCGGCGAGAAGATTGCCGAAGGAACGCCCGATGAAATCCAGAAAAATGACCGGGTGATCGAAGCCTATCTCGGCATCGAGGACGAGGCGATCGGACTCTAGCCATGAAACAGATCCTCAACTTCGCCAATGTCGAACTCTACTATGATCATGTCTATGCGCTGAAAAACGTGTCCCTTGACGTCAACGAGGGGGAGACCGTGGCGCTGATTGGTGCTAACGGGGCGGGCAAGTCTTCGATCCTGCGCGCCATCACCGGACTGCGGAAAATCAAGTCGGGCGAAATCCATTTCGACGGCCAGCGCATCGATGGCCGTAACCCCGCCGATCTGGTAAGGGCGGGCATCGCCATGGTGCCGGAAGGCCGCCGCGTGTTTCCCTACATGACAGTGAAAGACAACCTGCTGATGGGTGCTTTCACGCGCAGCGGCAAGGCTGAGATTGCCCGCTCCCTTGACATGGTGCTGACCCGCTTCCCGCGTCTCAAGGAACGCTATGCCCAGGCCGCTGGCACCATGAGCGGCGGCGAACAGCAGATGATGGTGATCGGCCGCGCCCTGATGGCCAAGCCCAGGCTTCTGCTGCTCGACGAACCTTCGCTGGGTGTTGCTCCCAAACTCGTGCAGGATATCGCCCGCTCCATTGTTGCCATCAACCGCGACGAAAAGGTAAGCGTTCTGCTGGTCGAGCAGAATTCCAGAATGGCGTTGCGCATTTCCCAGCGCGCCTATGCGCTTTCCACCGGGAGCATTGCGCTTTCGGGCAATTCAGCCGATCTCTTGCAGGATGAGCGGGTGAAGTTGCTCTATCTCGGAGGTGAGGTTTGACCGCCTATCCGCGTGACATGAAAGGCTATGGCCGCGCCATTCCTGATGCCAAGTGGCCGGGCGGCGCCCATGTGGCCGTGCAATTCGTGCTGAATTATGAGGAGGGTGGCGAGAACAACATCCTTCACGGCGATGCCGCGTCCGAAGCCTTCCTGTCGGAAATCGTTGGTGCCGCGGCTTGGCCCGGCCAGCGCCACTGGAACATGGAATCGATCTATGAATATGGCGCCCGCGCCGGCTTCTGGCGGTTGTGGCGCATGTTCACCAGCCGCAAGGTTCCGCTCACCATCTATGGAGTCGCCACCGCCATGATGCGCTCTCTGGATCAGGTGGCGGCCATGAAGGAGGCAGACTGGGAGATTGCAAGCCACGGCCTGAAATGGGTCGAACACAAGGACATGCCGGAAGAGATGGAGCGTCAGCAGATCGCCGAGGCGATACGTGTCCATACCGAAGTCACCGGCGAGCGCCCGCTTGGCTGGTACACGGGCCGCTGCTCGATGAACACCACGAAACTGGTGATGGAGGAGGGCGGCTTCCTCTATTCCTCCGACGACTATGCCGATGACCTGCCCTATTGGCTGAAAAAACCTCGCGGCGGCCACCACCTCATCATCCCCTACACGCTCGATGCCAACGACATGCGCTTTGCAACGCCGCAGGGCTTCAACACTGGTGAGCATTTCTACCAATATCTCAAAGACAGTTTCGATTGCCTCCATGAGGAAGGCCGCCGTGGTTCGCCCAAGATGATGTCGGTGGGCCTGCATTGCCGTCTGGCGGGCAGGCCGGGCCGCGCCCTGGGTTTGGCAAAGTTCATCGACTATGTGCTGGCACACGACAAGGTCTGGGTTCCCCGCCGCATCGACATTGCCCGGCACTGGCACGCCGAGCACCAGCCGCCAGACAATCAGACGGCCAGGTAGCCGCCGTCGATGACCAGCACGGTGCCGGTGACATAGCTGGCAAGTGGCGAGGACAGATAGAGATAACCTCCGGTCAGATCGCCGGGCTTGCCCCAGCGCTTCAGCGCGGTGCGCGACAGGATGGCGGCGTTGCGGGCCGGGTCGCTGCGGATGGCTTCTGTCAGGGCTGTCTCGATCCAGCCGGGTGCTACGGCATTGACGCGGATTCCGTCTTGCGCATAGGCGATGGCCAGCGACTTGGTGAGTTGCGCCACACCGCCCTTCGACGCCGAGTAGGCCGGCACCAGCCCGCCGCCGAAGAAACTCAGCATCGATGCGGTGTTGACGATGGTCCCCGCCGTCCTGGCGAGCAGCGGGCGCGCTGCAGCACAGACCCGCATGGTGCCAGTGAGATTGATGTCGACGACATCCGCAAACACCACAGGATCAAGCTCTTCACCGCGCCGGATGACACCTGCGCAATTGATGACGTGGTCGAGGCGCGTGAAACCGGCGATGAGCAGTGCCACGGCCTGCCCGTCGCGCACGTCGAGCACCTCGGCTTCGATGTCAGGCATTTCGCGCCGGACTCTTTCCACCTCCGCATCGGTTGCGCCGGTGACGGTGACGCTGGCGCCCTCCGACCGGAAGGCCTCGGCAATCGCCGCCCCGATTCCCGAGGTTCCGCCGGTCACCAGAACCTGATGCCCTTCGAAACAACCGTTTGGCCAGAACCCCATGATTGCTCCAGTCAGCGGATGAATTGATCAACATAGGTGGCCCCAAGCCCGCATTTTTCGAAATGGGCGCGGCACATGTCGATCTTGGTAAAGACGTCTTCGTAACCGAGATTTTTCCCCCATGGATCGACGTAGTACATGACGCCGTTGACCTGAAAATAAGTGATCATCTCCTCGACATCATCGGGCACCACCAGCGTGTGGGTCTCGCCTGGCGGCTCGAAGACATAGCTGCCTTCGGTTGCAACCCAGTCATGTTCCAGATAATGCCAGCGGCCCTTCAGAACCAGTCCGTGTACAGATTGTGGATGGCGGTGCCGCGACAGGATGCCGGACTTTCGCACCTTGAGGAGATTCATCCAGTAACCTTGTGACCGGTTCAGGCACAAGGGGCGGAACCAGACGTTCTCGGCCTGCGGCACCCACAGCCGCTCGTCCAGCGGAATTGCGTCGGGCACGACGATGTCGGCCAGTGCATCGCGTGGCATCGGCAGTTGAAACGGCATCCGCGCGTGGTCGTCCGGTTGGGCGGGCATCGTCAAGTTCCTTCGCCTGGGGCAGCGGGGCCAATCCCGCCACCCATGATGCCAAGGCCCGTGGCGCTTGGCAATCCGCAGTGCTATCCTGCGCGGCGAGTGAAACAGGCTTGGAGTCCATGACGAGACCGCCAGATAGCAGTGCAAGTCCGGATGGCACCCCCGTCTCGGCGAAGATCAGGTCGCGCATCGAGCTTGCCAAACGGCGATTCCATGCCAACGACAATATTTCCGAATTTCTCGAACCAGGAGACATTGAAGCCCTGCACGACGAAGTGACGGCCAAGCTGGAGGGCGTTCTCGAAAGTCTGGTGATCGATACCATGAGCGATCATAATACGCGCGACACGGCGCGCCGCGTCGCCAAGATGTATCTCTCGGAGGTCTTTCGCGGCCGCTATGTCCCGGCACCCGCCGTCACCGAGTTCCCCAATGCCGAATATCTGAACGAGCTGATGATCGTCGGGCCGATCACCGTGCGCAGTGCCTGCAGCCATCACTTCTGCCCGATCATGGGGCGGCTGTGGATCGGCCTTCTGCCTAACGAGCATTCCAACCTCATCGGCCTTTCGAAATATTCCCGTCTTGCCGAGTGGATCATGAGCAGGCCGCAGATTCAGGAAGAAGCAATCACCCAGATCGCCGATCTCCTTATGAACAAGGTGACGCCTGACGGCCTGGCGGTAGTCATGGAGGCGGATCACTTCTGCATGCATTGGCGCGGCGTCAAGGACACCGCGACCAAGATGATCAACAGCGTCATGCGCGGATCGTTCCTCAAGAACGCCGCACTCCGCCGGGAATTCCTGGCGCTTGTCAACCTGAAGGACTGAGACCCAAGATGATCGTCCGTTGTCTCTATGCCAGCCGCGCCGCCGCACCCTTGGTCCCGGCGACGATCGACGCCATTCTCGAAAAGTCGCGCCGCAAGAATCCGGCGAGCGGTATCACCGGAATTCTCTGTTTTACCGGCGACATTTTCATTCAGGTGCTGGAAGGCGGCCGTGACGAGGTGTGTGAACTGTTCAACGCCATCGTCCGCGACGAGCGCCATAGCAATGTGCGCATCCTGAGCTATGAGGAAATCCGCGAGCGCAAGTTCAGCGGCTGGACCATGGGCCATGTCGATCTGTCGAAAATCAATCCAGGTCTCTTGCTGAAGTATCACGAGAAACCGGTGCTCAATCCTTTCGCCTGTTCCGGTCATGCAACCATGGCACTGCTCGACGAGCTGGTGGCGACGGCCTCGATCATCGGCCGCTGCGCTTGAGGCCGGACAGGGGATATTGCCCGCCTTGCCATGCTGGCATAGGCTGAGGTTCAACGGCAGGCGGGAGGAGTGGCTGATATGTACACGAGACAGGCGCTTTGGAACTTGGGCGTTTCGCCCGTGGCAATTTCCATGGCCCAGAAGAAACAGCTCGACGAGCAGGGCTTCTTCATCGTCGAGAATGTCCTGAACGAGGCCGACGTGGCGCTGATGCAATCCGAATTCGAGCGCATTCACGCCGCCGAGAAGGACATTGGCGGCCACGAGGTCCATGTCGAACCCGGCGCCCGGCGCATCTCCAACATCTTCAACAAGACCACGGCCTTCGACAAGTGCCTGTGGATCCCCGAGGTCCTCGCCGCTTCCGCCTATCTGCTGGGCGAAATCAAGGTCCACGGCGCCAATCTGCGCGATCCCGTCAAGGGCTACGGCCAGCAGGACCTGCATGTCGACGTTCCGAAGAAATTCGATGATGACTGGTGGGTGGTCAACTCGATGATCATGTTCGATGACATGACGCTCGACAATGGCCCCACCCGCGTCGTGCCGGAATCGCACCGCTGGGCGCCGATCAACGTGCCCTATGTGAACATCGGTGACTGGGAGCCAGCCCCCATCTCGGCTGAAGACCAGGCTCGCATCCCGAAGGACTTGGGCGCGCCCTATCCGGGCGAAGTTCTGGTCCAGGCCAAGGCGGGATCGGCCATCATCTGCAACTCGGCGATGTGGCATGCCGGAACGCTCAAGAAGGGCGATGCCCATCGCCGCATGCTGCATCTCACCTACACGCGCCGCGACTTGCCGCAGCAACTGGTCCAACTCGATCACCTCACCAAGGGACTCTACGACCGCATGAGCCCGGTGCAACGTTACCTTATGGAAATCGAGCCGCCGAAGGATGGCGATGGCATCCTGCGCCAGCCGAAGAAAGACCATAAGGGCTGGTGGAACTGATCTGACAGGAGCCTGCCATGAGTGTCGAAGACCGGCTGAAATCGCTCGGTATCATTTTGCCGGAGCGGCCCGCGCCCAAGGGCAATTATGTGCCAGGTTTGGTCCACAACGGCATCCTTTATCTGTCGGGGCAGGGACCGCTGCTTGAAAATGGTGAGTTTGCCAGCGGCGTGGTTGGTAGCGATGTTACCCTTGATGAGGCCTACCTGCATGCGCGGCGCACCGGCCTTGTCCTGCTGTCCGCCGCCCGTGGCGTGTTGGGATCGCTCGACCGGGTGGAGCGGGTACTGAACGTTTTTGGCATGGTCAACGCCGCCCCGGACTTTGTCGATCACCCCAAGGTTATCAACGGCTGTTCCGACTTGATGGTCGAAGTCTTCGGCGAGGCTGGCCGCCACACCCGCGCCGCCGTCGGCATGGCCACCTTGCCGATGCGTATCACCGTCGAAATCACCATGATCATGGCGGTGCGCGATTAGACCCAACCTTCTCCCTCCCCCTTGTGGGGAGGAAAATGATTTGGGTCTGTCTGAACCCGGTTCACCTTTGCCTCCGCCTCAAATGGAACTCCCGGCCCCGCTGAACGACAGGCTGAGGAATTCGTGAAACGTCCGTGTGGCGGGAGGCTGACTGATTTGCCGGTTCCAGGCGATGCCGACGTCCATGGTGGGAATGTCGGCTGACAGGTTGCGCTGTTCGATGCGCTGGCCTTCCAGTGACCATGGACGGTAGACCATGTCGGAGAGCACCGTTACACCCATGCCATCCGCCACCATGCTGCGCACCGCTTCGACCGACGACGTCTTGAACAGGATATTCGGCCGGAGGCCCGATGGCTTCCAGTATTTGGTTGCCGTCTGGCTGGCCTCATCGACGGTGAGCATGACATAGGGCTCGCTGGCCACGTCGTCGAGTGAGATGGTGTCGGCTGCCAGCAGCGGATGCTCCACCGGCAGCCACAGCCTGCGCCGCGAACGGATCAGCGTTTCATGGGCCAGATGCTTGCGGTCTTGCAAATTGGAGACCAGCATTACCGCCAGATCGAGCGACCCGTCGGCCAGGCCGCTTTCGATGGCATTGCGTGGCAACTCATAAAGCTCCGCCCTTATGCGCGGATAGCTGCGCGTGAAACGGGTGTAGAGGCGCGGCAGGAAATAGCCGAGCACCGTGTAACTGACGCCGATCCGCACCGTGCCGGTCAAGGCCGTGTCCTCGGTCAGCGGCGCGTTGGCCGCGGCATTGACGGCGGCCATGATGCTGCGGGCGTGATGCAGGAAGCGCGCACCTTCCGCCGTCAGCGCCACCCCGGTGGGCTGACGCATGAACAGGCTGACGCCCAAGTCCTCTTCAAGCTGCTTGACCGCCGCGGTGACTGCCGACTGCGACACATTGAGCTCGATGGCCGCCTGACTAATCTGCCCGGCATTGGCCGCCGCAAGGAAATAGCGTACTTTCTTGATTGAAATTGTCATATCTGTTTTTCAGATACCCATGCGCAGCTTTTCTGATTTTACAATATTCCACGCCTGTATCAAGATTTGAATTCGGCAACAGGGAAGGGGGCCTCGGGTGACGCTGATCAACTGTGACATGGGCGAGGCATTCGGCCTCTACAAGATGGGCGACGACAAGGGCCTGATGCCGCTCATCGAAATGGCCAATGTGGCCTGCGGATTTCATGCCTCCGATTTCAACCACATGCGCGCCACCGTGCGGCTGGCCAAACAGCACGGCGTCAAGGTTGGGGCTCACCCGTCGCTGCCCGACCTCCAGGGCTTCGGACGCCGCGAAATGAAGATCGGCCGCGAGGAACTGGCCAATTGCATCATCTACCAGGTGGGGGCGCTGAAAGGCTTCCTCGACGCCGAGGGCATGACGCTGAGCCACATCAAACCCCATGGCTCGCTCTATGGCATGGCGGCACGCATGGAAGACATGGCGCAAGCCGTCTGCGATGCGGCCGATGTCTTCAAGGTGCCGCTGATGGGCATGATCAACACGTTCCACGAGCGGGTGTATACGGCGCGCGGTCACCAGTTCATCGCCGAGTTCTATGCCGATCTGGACTATCGTGACGATGGCAGCCTGATCATTACTATGGAACACGAGGCAGTCGACCCGCTTCATGCCGCGGCCCTCTGTGTGCGCGCCATCCGCGAGGGCAAGGTGCGCGGTGTCGGCGGCAAGGATGTGGCCGTCCGCGCCGACGCTATCTGCGTGCATTCCGACACCCCCAATGCGGTGGCCATTGCCGAGGCCGTGCGCGCCGCCGTCAAACCCTATCTCGACGCTGCCTGATACTGACGAGGATCACCATGGCTCAATTGCTATCTCCCCTTCCCGGAACTTTCTACCGCAAGCCGGCACCTGATAAGCCCGACTACAAGAATGAGGGCGACACCGTGGCGGTGGGTGACGTTATCGGCCTGATCGAGGTGATGAAATCTTTCAACGAGGTGAAGGCCGATGTTGCGGGCAAGATCATAAAGTTCATCGCCGAGAACGAAGAGCCAGTCATGGCCGGGCAGATACTGGCCGAGATCGGCTGAACATGGCGATCACCAAGCTCCTGATCGCCAACCGTGGCGAAATCGCCGTGCGCATTATTCGCGCCGCGAAGGAACTTGGTATCAAAACAGTGCAAGTCCACAGTGCCGCGGATGCTGAGTCTCTCGCCGTGAAGATGGCCGATGAGGCGGTGAACATCGGTCCGCCCCACGCCGCGAAATCCTATCTCAGTATCCCGAACATTCTCGATGCCGCAAAGCAGACCGGTGCCGATGCCGTGCATCCAGGCTATGGCTTCCTCGCCGAGAATGCCGGTTTCGCGGATGCGGTGGAAGCCGCGGGGCTGATCTTCGTCGGACCCAAGGGCGATGCCATTCGCGTCATGGGCGACAAGGTGGCGGCGCGTGTTGCGGCGAAAGCGGCGGGCGTTCCCGTCGTACCCGGTTCCGATGGCCGCATTGATGATCCGCAACAGGCGATGATCGCCGCCACGGCCATCGGTTTTCCGGTGATGATAAAGGCGGCGGCGGGCGGCGGCGGCAGGGGTATCCGCATCGCCCATGACATGAGCGAATTCGAAACCCTGATGCCGCAAGCCAGTGCCGAAGCCAAGGCGGCTTTCGGTGACGGCGGACTCTATATCGAGAAGGTGATCGAGCGCGCGCGTCATATCGAGGTTCAGATTTTGGGTGACGGACAGCGCGCAATCCATTGTTTTGAGAGGGAATGTTCCCTGCAACGGCGGCGCCAGAAAGTCTGGGAGGAAGCCCCCTCGGCGGTGCTGCCGCAAGCCGTGCGCGACAAACTTTGCGCCTCCGCCATAGCGCTCGCTGAAGCGGTGAATTATCGCGGTGCCGGTACGCTCGAATATCTTTACGACGACCAGACCCATCACTTCTATTTCATCGAGATGAACACCCGCATTCAGGTCGAGCATCCCGTCACCGAGATGATCACCGGTCTCGATCTGGTGCGCGAGATGATCCGTATCTGCGGCGGCGAACCCTTGCGCTACACTCAGGATCAGCTGCGCATGAAAGGCCACGCCATCGAGGTCCGCATCAACGCCGAGGATCCGGCAAAGAACTTCATGCCCGCGCCCGGCACCGTCACATCGCTGCGTGTGCCCGGCGGTCCCGGCACGCGTTTCGACACCATGCTCTATCAGGGCTATGTGGTGCCGCCCTTTTATGACTCGCTGCTGGGCAAGCTCATCGTCTGGGACGAGACGCGCGAGGCGGCGATCAACCGCATGGCCCGCGCTCTGGATGAGCTTGAGGTTGGCGGCCTCAAGACAACCAAAGCGCTGCACCAGTTACTTGCCTCGGACCCAGCGGTTCGCAAGGCTGACTTTCATACGCGCTGGCTTGAGCCGTGGCTTGAGCAGAACGCATCGAGACTGAGTTCATGATGGAGAGGCACCACCCATGAAGACCCGATACAGCTATGGCGGCGACGAACATATCTTCGTCGAGTGCGATGAGGAAATGTCGCTCGATGCTTTCTTCAAGTCACTGTCGATCACCTCGGCGGTGAAGAAGGCCAGGATCAAGGGCGTGACCGAAATCTGTCCGGCCAACGCCTCTTTCCAGATCAAGTTCAATCCCGATGTGATCAAGCCATCCGACATGCTGAAGGAGTTGAAGGCCATCGCGAAGGCCGCGTCCAAGGCCAAGTCGACGATCAAAACACGCATCATCGAAATCCCGGTCCTCTACAATGATCCGTGGACGCACGAAACGCTGATGCGCTTCCGTGAGCGCCATCAGGACCCCAAGTCGACGGACATCGAATTTACGGCGCGCATCAACAATCTCGATGGCATCGACGGATTCATCAAGGCGCATAGCGGAGCGCCGTGGTTCGTCTCGATGGTGGGCTTCGTGGCAGGCCTCCCCTTCCTGTACCAGATGGTCGACCGCCCGCGGCAAATCCAGTCGCCGAAATACCTCAGGCCCCGTACCGACACGCCGAAGCTGACGGTGGGCCACGGCGGCTGCTTTGGCTGCATTTATTCGGTGCGTGGTGCCGGCGGCTACCAGATGTTCGGCATAACCCCCATGCCGATTTACGATCCCAACCAGAAGATCAAATATCTGAAAGACTTCATGTGCCTGTTCAAACCGGGTGACATCGTCAAGTGGAAGCCCATCGAGCGTGCCGAATATGACGAGACCGTTGCCGCCGTTGAGAAGGGCAAATTCATGCCGCGCATGAAGGACGTCACCTTCGCTCTCGACGAGTTCAAGCAAGACATGGATGGTTACAACGCCAAACTGATGGGGGCGCTCAATGGCCGTTAAAGTCATCAAGCCTGGCCTTTCCACCACGGTTCAGGACCTTGGCCGTCCGGGCTATTATCACATCGGCATTCCGCTTTCGGGCGGCATGGACCGGCTGGCATTGAAGGCCGCCAATCTGCTGGTTGGCAACAAGGAAGGAGCCGCCGTTCTCGAAGCCACGTTCATGGGACCGGAACTGCAGTTCACCGAGGAGGCGACCGTCGCCGTCACCGGCGCCGAGCTGCCGCCAAAAGTAAATGGTGAGCCGCGCGCCACCTGGACGTCCTTCAAGGTGAAGAAGGGCCAGACGCTGTCCTTTGACTTTCTGAAGAAAGGGGCCCGCTCCTATATCGCCATCTCCGGCGGCATCGATGTGCCGGTGGTGCTTGGTTCACGTTCAACCTACACGCTGGGAGCGCTCGGCGGTTTCAAGGGCCGCAAACTCGAGGCCGGTGACAAGCTCCCCGTGGGCAAGGGCCGCGCCGCGAAGGAAGGCCGGACCATTCCGGAAAAATTGCGCCGGGCGCCGGGAACGCCCGCCGAACTGCGCATGCTGCCGGGCCTCTATTGGCACCGCATCACCGAAGTGTCGGGCCAGCAGTTCTTCGAGGACACCTGGAAAGTGGCACCCGAGGCCGACCGCATCGGCTATCGCTTCAAGGGCGGAAAACCACTGGACTTCGTGCCGCGCGAGGCGCCCTTCGGGGCTGGCTCGGACCCCTCCAACATCGTCGATGCCTGCTACCCCTATGGCTCGATCCAGGTGCCGAGCGGCACCGAACCTATCGTGCTGCATCGTGACGCGGTGTCGGGTGGTGGCTATTTCATGCTGGGAGCGGTGATCTCCGCTGACATGGACCTGATCGGCCAATTGCAGCCGCACACCCAGGCCCGCTTCGTGCAGGTGACAATGGCCCAGGCCCTGAAGGCCAGGAAGGATCGCGCCAAAC
>JBKJQD010000306.1:0-2514 GCA_046594125.1 Aestuariivirga sp. | reverse complement strand
GCGTCAAAAAACGCCGTTTCCGCGACCCTTTTGCGCGTAAACCCGGAGGTTTTGCGTGGTAAATGCGATCCTTAACGCGATGATCTTCCATATGATTTCATGGATTAGGAATTGTTTCACGTGAAACATCGCTCACAGGAACAAAAGCCGTGACGCTGCACCGCTTTCCATTGACTTGAGCGGTTCTCAAGCCTACCTCCCTGCCATGCCAGCTGGCTGGATGACCGCTGCCGCTAGGCCCGAAAGGGTGCGGGGGAGGAAAGTCCGGGCTCCATGGAAACACGGTGCCGGGTAACGCCCGGCGGGGGCGACCCCAGGGACAGTGCCACAGAAACAAACCGCGATGGGTCCGCCCAGCGCAAGGGTGAAACGGTGCGGTAAGAGCGCACCGCGCTTCCGGCAACGGCGGCGGTCCAGGCAAACCCCACCGGGAGCAAGACCGAATAGGGATGACACGGAGCCTTCGGGTTCCAGGGCGGTTTCCGGTCCCGTCATCCGGGTAGGTCGCGCGAAGCGTCCGGCGACGGGCGTTCCAGATGAATGGTCATCCAGTGCGGGGCAACTCGCATGGACAAAACCCGGCTTACAGGCCGGCTGGCATTTTCGCTCCGCCCATTCCACGGTTGAATCAAATTCGAAACCATTTGTTAAGGCTGGCGTGGGCATTGTCAGGGTTCAATCTTAACGCCTTGTTCACCCTGATTTTCCACGATCATGACCGCCGATCCCGCCACAAATCCAGCCCCGCATGTGCCGGTGATGCTCGATCAAGTGCTGGCCACGCTGAGCCCGCGCGACGGCGCCCTCTATGTCGATGCAACCTTCGGGGCGGGCGGCTATACCCGCGCCATCCTCGCCGCCGCGGCCTGCAAGGTGATCGCCATTGACCGCGACCCGCAAGCCATCGCCGCCGGGCAGGGGCTGGTGGAAGCCAGCAGCGGACGCCTGACGCTGGTTGAAGGCCGGTTTGGCGATCTGGCGCATGTGGTGCGCGAGGCCGGTGCTGCTGCCGTCGATGGCGTGGTGCTCGATATCGGCGTGTCCTCGATGCAGCTTGACGAAGCCGCGCGCGGCTTCTCCTTCCTGCGCGACGGGCCGCTCGACATGCGCATGTCGCAGGCCGGAACCTCGGCTGCCGATGTCGTCAACACCATGGCGCAGGACGCGTTGAGCAACATCATCTATGTCTATGGCGAGGAACCGCGCTCGCGGGCCATCGCCCGGGCCATCGTTGGGGCGCGCGCCGAGGCGCCGATCGCCACCACCGCCGGTCTGGTGCGGGCGGTTGAGAAAGCCGTGGGACGCCAGCGCCCGCAGGACCGCACCCATCCCGCCACCCGCACTTTCCAGGCGCTACGCATCCATGTGAACGGCGAACTCGATGAGTTGGTCAACGCGCTGCACGCGGCGGAGGAGATTCTGAAGCCCGGCGGATGTCTTGCCGCCGTCACCTTCCATTCGCTGGAGGACCGCATCGTCAAGCGCTTCTTCGCGGCCCGCGCCGGCAAGCTGCCGTCGGCGTCGCGGCATCTGCCGGAGATGGTGCAGGGGCCAGCCCCCAGTTTTGAACTGCCCTTCAAGGGCCATCTTGAGGCAACCGCCGCCGAGACAGCGCGCAACCCGCGGGCGCGTTCGGCCAAGCTGCGGGCTGGCATCCGCACAACGGCACCCGCCATGCCGTCGATTGCCGGGCGTTTAGGCCTTCACCCCGTTCTCAGTACGAGGCACTGATGCATAAATTCCTCAACGCCATTCTGGTTCTCACCGTGCTGGTCTCGGGCTTTTTCCTCTACACCCTCGAGCATCAGACGCGCGGCCTCGAACGCCAGATCGTCAAGCTCGATCTCGGCATTGTCGAGGAACAGGACAATGTGAAATTCCTCAATGCCGAATGGAGCAGCCTGACCAGGCCCGACCGGCTGAAGCAATTGGCGCAACAGTATATCGGCCTCGAGACCCTGCAGGCCCGGCAGATCCTCAAGCCGGAAGAGCTGGCGGCGCGGGTGCCAGCCGAACCGATCATCAAGCTGGAAGCCGATGGCAGCGACCCCATCGGCGCCATCATCGACAAGATGCAGTAGCGCCATGAGCCACGCAAACGCTCGCGACGATGAACTCCGCCAGGGGCCGCGCCACCTGGCCGGACAAAACCGCATCCGGCTTATCGGCCTGTGTTTCTGCGCCGCCTTTCTCGTCATCTCCGGCCAGCTGACGCGGCTGACGCTGTTTCCGAAAGCCGACGACAGCCGCAACATGCCGGTGCTCGTAGACCATCTGCCACGGCCCGACATCACCGACCGCAATGGCGTGCTTCTGGCCACCGACGTGGCGGTAGCCTCGCTCTATGCCGATCCGCGCAAGATCATCGATATCGATGAGGCCGTCGAATTGCTCACCGCCACGGTGCCCGATCTCGACGCCAAGGCGCTGCGCGCCAAGCTGATGGCACCGGGCCGGGCCTTTGCCTGGCTCAAGCGCCAGGTGACGCCGGAAGAGCGTGACGCGGTTTACAAT
>JBKJQD010000204.1:0-4411 GCA_046594125.1 Aestuariivirga sp. | reverse complement strand
GGCAAATTTCTCGATCAAGTTCAAACTCCGTAACGCTTGTTTCTCATTGCAGGATCAATTCGGCGCAGCGGCTGCCCAGCATCATGGCAGGCGCGTTGGTATTGCCGGCGTTGATATCGGGCATGGCCGAGAGATCGCAGACGCGCAAGCGCTCGACGCCGCGCACCCTGAGGCGCGAGTCGAGCACGGCCATGCTGTCTCCGGTGGCGCCCATCCGGCATGTGCCGCTCGGATGGTAGTTGGTCTTGACGAAGCGCTTGCAGTGGGCGGCGATGGCCTGATCACTGGTATCGGCCGGATCGGGTATGGCAACGCGCTTGAGGCGGCTGGCGAGCGGCGGCTGGTGAAAGGCGCGCAGGAAGAATTTCTGGCCGGCGATCATCATGCGCATGTCGTCGGGATCACGCAGGAGATTGGGTGAGACTGCCGGCATGTCGTCGGCATTGGCTGACGCCAGCCGCACTGTGCCGCGCGACTTGGGTTTGATCACCACAGTCGTGATGGTGAAACCATAGCCATTTTCAACGAGCCCCAGTGTATCGCGGTCAAGATAGACGATGGGCACACAGAAGGCCTGTATGGAGGGAGCACCATCGGGTTCGATGGGATTAACGAAAGCCCCAGCCTCGACGCCTGCTGAGGTGACCGGACCTGAGCCGAACAGCTTGAATTGCAGCCCATTGGCCAGCATGCGCCAGCCTACACCCTGGCGGTAGTAACCAAAGGGGCCATTGGCGATGCCAGTCATCGGCACTTCCGGGTGGTCGATGAGATTGGCTCCGACGCCGGGCAGGTCGGCGATGCAGGAGATGCCATGCGACGACAGGTGATCGGCGGGGCCGAGGCCGGACAGCATGAGGAGCTGTGGGGTGACCAATGTACCGGCCGCGACGATGACCTCGCGTGCGGCGAAGACCGTGTGGTCTTGCCCGGCCCGGTCGCGGTAGGTGACGCCCACGGCCACACCACTTTCGATTTCGATGCGGCGGACGCGCGCGTGGAGTTCGACGGTGAGATTGGGATTGCCATCGAGAGGCGAGATGAAGGCATTGGCGGCACTGCTGCGCTTGCCGTTCCGGTTCATGAATTGGTAGAAGCCAACGCCGCGCTGGGACGTTCCGTTGAAATCATGATTGAAGGGCACCCCGAGCGCCTGAACGCTTTGCACGAACCAGCGCGACACGTCGTCGATATGGCCGGGATCGGATACCAGGAGGGGGCCCTCGCCGCCATGCAACTCGTTGTGCAGGCGGTTGTTGCCTTCCATGGCGCGGAAATGCGGCAGAACATCCTGCCAGCGCCATCCGGGATAATCGTTGTCGCCGCGCAGCAACTCATGCCAGGCGTCATAATCGGAGGGGCGCCCGCGCATGTAAACCTGGGCATTGACCGATGATCCGCCGCCCAAGACATTGGCCTGGGGAATATCGTGCCTGCGGCCATCGAGGTGGTCCTGCGGCACCGTCTTGTGATAGCGCATGAATTTGCTGCCGTTGATCATCTTGAAGATGCCGGGCGGCATGTCGAGCAGGGGATGGCGATTCGAATGCCCGCCTTCAAGCAGCAGCACGCGCGCCTTGCCGTCACTCACCAGCCGCGCCGCTGCCACGCAACCAGAAGAGCCGCCACCGACGACGATGAAATCATAACTCCGCCTGGCACCGTTCATTCCATTCAAGCCCTGATTGCCGAAAGACCCTTCCAGTCGAACGCAATGCCGTGGCCTGGGCGTGACGGGGCGATGGCAACACCGTCCTCAATGCGCAGCGGTTCAGCAATGTAGCGATCGAGGCCGAAACCATGGGCTTCGAGATAGGATCGGTTGGGCACCGCCGCGAGAAGATGCACAGTCACATCGTGAGCGCCATGGGAGGTGACTGGCAAATTGAAAGCCTCGGCCAAGTGGGCGATCTTCATGAAGGCGGTGATCCCGCCGCAATTGGTGACATCTGGTTCGGGATAAGTCACACCGCCGCTGGCGATCAAGTGGCGGAAATCCCAAATGGTCCGGAGATTTTCACCAGCGGCAATCGGCAGGCCACCCTCGCGAACCACCCGGGCATGTCCAGCGACATCGTCGGGCGAGATCGGTTCCTCGAGCCAGGTCAGATCGCTGGGCGCGAACGCCCGGGCGGCGCGGATTGCCTCGTCGGCGGTCCATTTCATGTTGGCGTCAACCATCAGTGGAAAGTCGGTTCCCAGATGCCGGCGCATAGCGGCCACCCGTTCGACATCCTCTGAAAGGTGTTTCCTCCCGACTTTCATCTTTATGGCGCGGAAGCCGCGGGCCAGGTTGCCGTCGGTCTGGGCGATGAGCTTGGGCAGCGGTAATTCCAGGTCGATGCCTCCGGCATAGCACGGCACCCGGTCGGAAAATCCGCCCAGCAGTTTCCACAAGGGCTGGGACAGTTTCCTTGCCTTGAGGTCCCACAGCGCCATGTCGATGGCGGATAGCGCCAGCACGGTGGGGCCGCCACGCCCGCCATAATGCATGTCCCACCATAACGTGTGCCAAAGGGCTTCGATCAGGCTGGCGTCGCGGCCGTGGATAATTGCGGCCATTTCGCGCTCGATGATGTTGGCGATGGCGCCGCCATTGCGGCCAACCGTGAAGGTGTAGCCCACCCCTTCGGCGCCATCAGCATCGTGGACCTGTGCGGTGACCAGTTCGAAATCGCGCATTATGCCGTGTGTCGAATCGGTCAGGATCTCAGGCAGCGGCACACGATAGAAGCCAGTGACGACGGATTGGATTTTGGCCAATATGTTCTCCCTGACCGCTTTGTGAGCAGCGCGGCCTGCTGCAGCCATTCTAGACATGGAATGGCGAAGTGCGATAGGCGCGATGTGTATAGGCGCCATTCGCGCCAAGGGTGAATGTTCTGCTGGCAATCACATTTACCCGAAGTTTTGCAATACACAACATGACAGTGCTTGACTGTCCGGCGCAATTGCAATTGTATGACATATAGAGATGCCGGTGTCGCGAGCCGCATTTCACAGACCAGCGGGCAGAGGGCAGCGAAGCTTTCGGCCCGGCTGGCGGAAAACGCGTAAAGCAGGAAGGCGGCAGGTGGCCCCGCCCAGCGTGATCATCACGCATGGCCCCGGTAAAGGGAGATAAACATGTCAATGAATCGCCGTACCGTTTTGCAGGCCACCCTTGGTGGTCTGGCCGCCGCTGGCTTCACCATCCGCCCGGCCTATGCCGCGCTGCCGAAGCTTGCCAAGAAAGACAAATACAAGGTCGGTTTCGCCCAAACCGAAAGCAACAACCCGTGGCGCCTGGCGCAAACCAAAAGCATGAAGGACGAAGCCGAGAAGCGTGGCTGGCAGCTGGTCTATACGGACGCCGCCGGTTCCGCCGCCAAACAGGTGGCCGACGTGCGCTCGATGATCGCCCAGAAGGTCGACGTCATCCTGCTGGCGCCGCGTGAAGAAAAGCCGCTCATCCCCGCCGTTATGGAAGCCAAGAAGGCCGGTATTCCCATGCTGCTCATCGACCGCAATGTCGATCAGTCGCTGGCCAAGGGCGGTGAAGACTATGTGGCCTTCATCGGCTCGGACTTCGTCAAGGAAGGCATGCAGGCCGCTGAAGTGCTAACCGCCGCGATGGGCGGCAAGGCCCTCATCATCGAGTTGCAGGGCACGGTTGGCTCATCGCCCGCCAATGACCGCATGTCGGGGTTCGCCACCTACATCAAGGACCACCCGGACATAAAGATCATCGCGTCCCAGTCCGGCGACTTTTCCCGCGACAAGGGCCGCCAGGTTTTCGAGACGCTGTATCAGGCGCATCCGGAAGCCACCGCCCTCTATTCGCACAATGACGAAATGACGATGGGCGCCATCGCCGCCATGGAAGCGGCGGGCAAGGTCCCCGGCAAGGACCTGATCATTGCCTCGATCGACGGCACCAAGGACGCGACCCAGGCTCTGCTCGATGGCAAGGTCCTGGTCGTCGTGGAATGCAATCCGAAGTTCGGTCCGGCGGCTTTCGCGGCCATCGAAAAATACGGCAATGGTGAAACCCTTGCGCCGCGTCTGGTCAATACCGACCGCGTCTTCACCAAGGACAACGCCGCCGCCTACATGCCGGAAGCCTACTGAGTCACCCGGATACAACAATGACGTGGGAGCCGCCAGGCTCCCACACCCGTTTCCATTCACCGGCAGGTCCGATGACCGTTCCGCTTCTTTCCATGAAGGCTATTTCCAAGAGCTTCGGCGGCGTTCCGGCGCTGGTCGAGGCTGCGCTTGAGGTCATGCCCGCCGAAGTCATGGGGCTGGTCGGGCAGAATGGCGCTGGCAAGTCGACGATGATCAAGATCATCAACGGCGCCTATGTGCGTGATTCCGGAAGCATCGAATTCAACGGGGCGCCGTGGCTGGCTGGTTCGCCGCAACAGGC
>JBKJQD010000109.1:0-10179 GCA_046594125.1 Aestuariivirga sp. | reverse complement strand
CGAAGAAGTGCGCATCACCGGTGGCGCCGCCCGCTCCTCGGCGCTGCGTATCATGCTGGCCAGTGCCTTGCGTGCCAGGGTACGCACCGTGTCACGTGAGGAGGCAGGTGCCGCCGGAGCCGCCATGATGGCCGCCGTCCAGCAAAGGCTTTATCCCGATATGGCATCATGCGTTGCGCAATGGGTGGAACCGCTGCTCGGCGGCATCACCCATCCCGATCCGGCGCTCGCCGCCACCTATGATAGCGCCTTCACGCTTTACAAGGACACGCGCGAAAGAATGCGGCCGGTCTGGCGCGCCATGATGAGCAACCGCGGCGAGGCGTCCCATGCCCCGTAGGATTTCAATCATCGGCGATCTGTTTATGCTGTCCAGTATGTTCGAGGAAGCGATCCTCGACCGTTGCAAACTGTTCGAGGTCGAGATCGCAAAGCATGACTTGCAGTGGCCCGACCAGGCGATGGAACACGGCTATGCGGTCGAGGGGATGGACGGCCTCAAGGAATACATGGGCAGTGCCGATGAAGTGGTGGCGCTGACCGGCGACGCCGAGATTCTTGTCACCCATCTGGCGCCGTTGTCGGATGGCATCTTGGACCGCCTGCCCAATCTCAAATTCGTCGCGGTGTCGCGCGGCGGGCCGGTCAACATCGACATGAAGGCAGCGCGCCAGCGCGGTGTCCTGGTCGTCAACACGCCGGGCCGCAATGCCAGTGCGGTCGCCGAATTCACCATCGGCGCCATTTTGGCCGAGACCCGCAACATCACGCGCGGCCATGACGCGCTGCGCGGCGGCCAATGGCGCGGCGACCTTTATCGCGCCGATCTGGCCGGCGAAGAGCTCTCGGAAATGACCGTGGGCCTTATCGGCTATGGCGAGGTTGGGCGGCGCGCCGTCAAGCTGCTGAAAGCCTTCGGCTGCCGCATCCTGGTTAGCGACCCTTACGTCCAGCTCTCCGCCGATGATTTGCGTGACGGTGTTATCCAGACGTCGTTGGAACGCCTGCTGGCCGAGTCGGACGTCGTGTCGCTGCACCCGCGCGTCACGCCGGAGACCACGGAGATGATTAACCGTGATACGCTCGCCCGGATGAAGAAGGGTGCCTACTTCATCAATACCGCACGCGGGCCACTGCTTGATTATCCGGCACTGCTGGAAGCGCTCACCTCCAATCACCTGCGTGGCGCCATGCTCGAGACCTTCGATGTCGAGCCAGTGCCTGCCGACTCGCCATTTCTCAAATTGCCCAATGTCACGCTGACCCCGCACATCGCCGGTGCGTCGGTGAAGACGGTGCGTTACGCCGCAGGGTTAGCCGCTGAAGAAGTCCGCCGTTACCTGGCGGGCGAGCCGGCGCTGAACCGCTGCTGATGGCCCGGCCATGAACCAGCTGGCACCTGTTGATCTCATCGTCATCGGGGGCGGCATCAACGGTGCCGGCATCGCCCGTGATGCGGCAGGCCGTGGTCTCTCCGTGGTACTCTGCGAAAAGGACGATCTGGCTGAGGGAACCTCCTCGCGCTCCGGCAAGCTGATCCATGGCGGCTTGCGCTATCTCGAATACTATGAATTCCGCCTGGTGCGCGAGGCCCTGATCGAGCGCGAGGTGCTGCTCAATGCCGCCCCGCATATCGTCTGGCCGATGCGCTTCGTATTGCCCCATTCGCCCGAACAGCGCCCTGCCTGGCTGGTCCGTCTCGGTCTCTTTCTCTACGATCATCTCGGTGGCCGCCGGAAACTGCTGGGCTGCCGCAACCTTGATCTGTGGCGCGATCCGGAGGGCAAGCCGATCCGTGACGGCTTCCGCCGCGCTTTCGAATATTCCGATTGCTGGGTCGATGATGCCCGCCTCGTGGTGCTCAACGCGCTCGACGCAAAGGAACGCGGCGCGACAGTCCTGACCCGCACCACCGCCACTACTGCACGGCGCTCTGGCGGCGGCTGGGATGTGGAACTGCGCGATGCTGGCGGAAATCTCTCGCGGCTGCGCGGCAAGGGGCTCGTCAATGCCGCCGGTCCTTGGGTCGAGAATGTCATCAACGGCGTGGTTGGCGCCAACACGGCGCGCCGCGTGCGGCTGGTCAAGGGCAGCCACATCGTCGTCCCGAAATTCTGGGATGGACCGCAGGCCTATCTGTTCCAGAACCACGACAAGCGGGTGATTTTCGTCAATCCCTATGAAGGCAATCTCTGCCTGATCGGCACCACCGACATACCCTATGACGGCAAGGCCGAGGACGTGGCCATCGATGGCGATGAGATCGACTATCTGCTCAAGGCGGTGAACCGCTATGTCAAAACCGAGATCACCCGCCGTGACATCGTTCACAGCTTCTCGGGCGTGCGTCCGCTCTATGATGACAACGCCGCTAATCCTTCGGCCGTGACCCGCGATTATGTTTTCGATGTCGATGGCGAACCGCCGTTGCTTTCGGTCTTCGGCGGCAAGATAACGACTTACCGCAAACTTGCCGAGCACGCCTTGCAGAAGCTCAAGCCGTTCTTTCCCGCCATGAAGGGAAATTGGACATCGGCTGCGGCACTGCCCGGCGGCGATATTCCCCATGGCGACTTCGAGGCCTTCCTCATTTCCTTCCTCAGCACTCACGCCTGGCTTCCGGAAAACCTCGCCCGGCACTATGCCAGACTCTATGGCACGCGGGCCGAGCGCGTCGTCAATGGCGCCACCTCTCTCAAGGATCTCGGCCAGCGCTTTGGCGAGTTGCTGTTTGATGCCGAGATCAAGTATCTTCGCCAGCAGGAATGGGCTGAGACCGCCGCTGACGTTCTTGACCGCCGCACCAAGCACCGCCTGCATCTCAGCCAGGCCGAGCAGGACGCCGTCACCCGCCATATCGGCCGCTGAAGGCCGCCATTTGCCGAGCGCCGCAAACCTGGGCTAAGACCGTGTCACGCTCCCGAAAGGACCGACGTGGCACGCAAATCCGACAGTGACTCCGACCGGCTCGACGATGCGGCGCGGGCCGGCTGGCTTTATTACATCGCAGGCAACACCCAGGACGAGATCGCCCGCAAGCTTGGTGTGTCGCGGCAGACGGCCCAGCGCCTCGTGTCCCTGTCGGTAAGTGAGAAACTTATCAAGGTCAGGCTCGATCATCCCATCGGCCATTGCCTCGAGCTCTCGGAACAGCTGAAGGCCTCCTATGGCATCAGCGTTTGCGAAGTGGTGCCCAGCGATCCCGAATCGACGTCGGCCACCATCGGCGTTGCCGAGGCGGCCGCCGCTGAACTTGAGCGCTATCTGGTTTCCCAGCATCCGGTCATCGTCGCCATGGGCACTGGCCGCATGCTGCGGGCCATGGTCGAGCAGCTCACCCCCATGGATTGCCCGCAGCACAAGGTGGTGTCGCTGGTCGGCAACATCGCCCCCGATGGTTCCGCCTCGCTGTTCGACGTGGTGAGCCGCATCGGCGACCGGGTGAAGTCACCGCATTACCCCATGCCGCTGCCGGTGATCGCCACGACGGTACATGAGAAATCCCTGCTGCTGGCCCAGAAGCCGCTGCGCAATGTCATCGAACTCGCCCGCCAGGCCGATGTCACCTTCGTCGGCATCGGCACCGTCGACGACGATGCAGCAATGCTGCGCGATGGCTTTGTCCGAGCCGACGAAATGCGCGCCCTGGTCCGGGCGGGTGCGGTGGGTGAAATCATCGGCTGGGCTTTTGACGGGGCAGGCAAGCTCATCGACGGCCTGACCAACGACCGCGTGTTGAGTGTTCCGCTCGAACAGCCGGTGCAGCGCCGGGTGATCGGCGTCGCCATGGCCCCGCCGCGTCTCAGGGCGGTCAGGGGAGCATTGCGCGGGCATTTGATCAATGGCCTGGTGACTAACGAAAAAATGGCCGAACTCTTGCTGGAGAAATGAGCAAAAGCTTGCCAATATTACAGCATTTGACGTGTCTCATTTACTGATATCTCTCGGCGATGTTGCAATGCAGCATCACATTTAGCTTGACTCTCGGCCACAAAAATCATGAATATATGCCCGCTTAGCTGGCAAAAGCCCAAGCCAATTCTTATGGGAGGAACTTAATGAAATCCGTTATCACCGGCGTCCTTGGCGCCTTTATGTTTGCCGCCCTGGCCTCCACTGCCATTGCGGAGACCACACTGACGATCGCCACCGTCAACAACGGCGACATGATCACCATGCAGAAGATGACGGATGACTTCACGGCCGCCAATCCGGACATCAAGCTGAACTGGGTGACGCTTGAGGAAAACGACCTCCGCCAGAAGGTGACCGCGGATATTTCCACCAAGGGCGGCCAGTATGACGTGCTGACCATCGGCATGTATGAAACGCCGATCTGGGGCAAAAAGGGCTGGCTCGTGCCGCTTGAAGGTGTTGATGATCCGGCGGACATCCTGCCCGCCGTCACCGCCGGTCTTTCTTCGGGCGGCAAGCTTTATGCCGCGCCATTCTACGGTGAATCGTCATTCCTCATGTACCGCAAGGACCTGATGGCCAAGGCCGGCCTGAAAATGCCGGACGCGCCGACATGGGACTTCGTCCTGGATGCGGCCAGGAAGATGACGGACCGCGCCAATGGCGTGAACGGCATCTGCCTTCGCGGCAAGGCCGGCTGGGGCGAAAACATGGCCTTCATCACGACGATGGCCAACTCGTTCGGCGCACGCTGGTTCGACGAAAACTGGAAGCCCCAGTTCGACAGCCCGGAATGGAAGGATACGCTCAACACCTATCTCGCCATCATGAAGGAAGCTGGTCCCGACGGCGCTTCGGGCAACGGCTTCTCGGAAAATCTGGCACTCTTCCAGTCCGGCAAATGCGGCATGTGGGCGGACGCGACGTCGGCCGGTTCGCATGTCATCAATCCGGAGGCCAGCAAGGTCGCCGACCAGGTCGGCTTCACCGTGGCGCCTGACAAGGGCTTCGGCAAGCGCGCCAATTGGCTGTGGGCCTGGGCCCTCGCCATCCCCGCCGGTTCGCAGAAAGTTGACGCCGCCCAGAAGTTCATCGGCTGGGCCACGTCCAAGCACTATACGGAGTATGTCGCTTCGAAGTTGGGCTGGGCCAACGTTCCTCCCGGCACGCGGACTTCGCTCTATGCGAACCCGGAATACCAGAAGGTGCCGTTCGCCGCGATGACTCTTGCCGCCATGAACTCGGCTGATCCGTCGAAACCGACCGCGAAGCCGGTTCCCTATACCGGCGTGCAGTTCGTGGCGATCCCTGAGTTCGCCGGCATCGGCACGAAGGTTGGCGAACTGTTCTCGGCGGCTCTGGCTGGTCAGATGACCGCCGACGACGCGCTGGCGCAGGCCCAGGCCTACACCACGGACGAAATGACCAAGGCCGGTTACATCAAGTAATCACTATGGCGCGACCCTCCCCGCCATGCGGGGAGGGTTGCTTTTCTTTCGTGACCCCCTCACAGTCGGGAACCGGCAGGTGCCGCGGCGCGTCGATACAGCGCGTTTGCGTTTTCAAGGCGGTGGCGTCGGCCCAACTCAGTGTCATTCTTCTGGATTTCGCCCATGGCGACGCGACAGGCGCAAAAACTGGCCAAATGGGCCCTGATGCCATCGGTGGCCGTTCTCTCGGCTTGGGCCTTCGTGCCGCTGTCGCTGGCCTTCTACTACGCTTTCCTCCGCTACAATCTTCAGGACCCGGAAGGCATCCGCTTTTTCGGCTGGAACAATTTCTACTACTTCATGAAGGATCCCTACTTCCTGAAGAACATCGTCAACACGCTGCTGCTGGTGGGCGGGGTCATCGTGACGACGGTTGTGGGCGGAATCGGACTGGCGCTGCTTTTCGACCAGCCGTTCTGGGGGCGCGGCTTTGTCCGCGTGCTGATGATATCGCCGTTCTTCATCATGCCGACCGTGTCCTCGCTGATCTGGAAGAACCTGATCATGCATCCGGTGTTCGGGTTGTTCGCCGAGATCCAGCGATGGTTCGGCGCGGTGCAGCCCTTCGACTGGTTCGCGAAAGCCCCCCTGTTTTCGGTCGGCGTCATCGTGGCCTGGCAGTGGCTGCCCTTCGCCGCGCTCATCCTGCTCACGGCGCTCCAGTCGCTCGATGAGGAGCAGAAAGACGCATCCTCAATGGATGGCGCCAAATCGTGGGACTATTTCAAGCACATCGTGCTGCCGCATCTGGCGCGGCCGATCACCGTCGTGATCCTCATCGAATCGATCTTTCTGATGAACGTCTTCGCGGAGATCAAGGTGACGTCCGTCGGCGGCTTCGCGGGCAACCTGACCTACCTGGTCTTTTCACAGATGAACAACGCCAACGACGTCGGGGCCGCGGCCGCCGGCGGGCTCATCGCCGTCGTGCTGGCTAATATCGTCTCCTATTTCCTCGTCCGCATCGTCGGCAAGAATCTGGAGGGGTGAGATGGCGCGGAAAGTTTCACAAAGGCGACGGCTCGTGTTCGGCATCGCCGCATGGATCATCGGCGTTCTGCTGTTCTTCCCGGTGCTGTGGACATTGATCGCGTCCCTCAAGGCGGAGTCCGACGCCTATTCCCTGCCGCAGAACATGCTCACCACACCCTGGACGCTCGAAAATTATGGGGTCGTCCAAAGCAGATCCGACTATTTCACCTACATCAGGAACACGGTGGTGATCGCCGTCGGCTCCACGTTGCTGGGCCTCGTTTTCGCCGTTCCCGCCGCCTGGTCCACGGCATTCGCCCCCCAGCTGCAGCATTCGAGCAAGCTCAACGGCTGGACTTGGGCCGGCATGATCCTTGCGGCGCTCGCGGTCTGCTTCGCCATCCTGAAAGCCAGCGACTGGATCGTCACGTCGGCCTTCATGGGCGTCGCCCTGATCCTTCTGTTCGTTGTGCCCATCTCGCTATGGGTCTGGACGCGGCGCACCCACGACACGATGCTCTGGATGCTCTCGACAAAGATGATGCCGCCCGCGGGCGCGCTCATCCCGATCTACCTGCTCTTCAATCGCAACGGCCTCGTTTTCAAGGACTGGGGCTGGATCGACCTGCGCGAATACAACATCTTCGACAGCTTCTGGGGCATGGTTCCGCTCATGATGCTGCTGAACCTGCCGATCATGATCTGGATGCTCTACACCTATTTCAAGGAAATCCCCACCGAGATCCTGGAGGCCGCCCGCATGGACGGCGCATCGCTGTGGAACGAGTTGTGGCGCGTGCTGACACCCATGGCGCTGCCGGGAATCGCGTCCACCTGCCTTCTCACCCTGATCCTCGCGTGGAACGAGGCCTTCTGGACGCTGAACTTGACGACAAAATATGCGGCTCCCCTGACGCTGATGCTTTCGGAGTATACAAACCCGCAAGGACAGTTCTGGGCCAAGCTGTCGGCGGCCTCGATCATGGCGATCATGCCGATCCTCATCCTGGGCTGGTTCTCGCAACGGCAGCTGGTGCGCGGCCTGACATTCGGAGCGGTGAAGTAAGATGGGCACGATCACGTTAAAAAAAGTGAGCAAGGCCTTTGGCGACACCGTCATCATTCCCGGCGCCGACCTCACGATCGAAGACGGCGAATTCATCGTCTTCGTCGGGCCTTCGGGCTGCGGCAAGTCCACGCTGCTGCGGATGATCGCGGGGCTGGAGGATCTCACCTCCGGGGTCATTGAAATCGACGGCCGCGATGTAACCGAAGTGGCCCCGGCGGGCCGCGAATTATCGATGGTGTTCCAGTCCTACGCGCTCTATCCGCACATGAGCGTGCGCAAGAACATCGCCTTCCCGCTGATGATGGCAAAGATGCCGGAAGACCAGATCAAGGTAAAGGTGGAAAGCGCCGCCGCCAAACTGAACCTGACCCAGTATCTGGACCGCAAGCCGGGGCAATTGTCCGGCGGCCAGCGCCAGCGCGTCGCCATCGGGCGGGCCATCGTCCGCCAGCCCAAGGCCTTCCTGTTCGACGAACCTCTTTCCAATCTCGATGCCGCCTTGCGCGTCAACATGCGCGTCGAAATCATGCAGATGCATCAGGAAATGAAAGCCACCATGGTCTACGTGACTCATGATCAGGTGGAAGCCATGACCATGGCCGACCGCATCGTGGTTCTCAATCACGGAAACATCGAGCAGGTAGGTTCGCCTCTGGAACTCTATAACAAGCCGAATTCACTTTTCGTGGCGGGCTTCATTGGCTCCCCCAAGATGAACTTCATCGAGAACGATACATTGGGCATCCGTCCCGAACATGTGAGTTTGTCGGAATCGTCGGGAGAATGGGAGGGCACTGTGATGCTCGCCGAGCATCTGGGATCTGATACCTTCCTTCATGTGGACGCCGGACAACGCGGCAAGCTGATTGTCCGCGCCACGGGTGAATTTTCTGTCGGCCCAGGCGGAAAGTTATGGATGACACCCCAGGCTTCGCGCATGCACCGGTTCGACAAAGATGGAAGGGCAGTGAAATCATGAGGCTGGCTGGGAAGGTCGCGATCATTACCGGTGGCGCCCGTGGCATTGGCCGCGCTATCGCCGAAGGATATGCGCGTGAGGGCGCACGTGTGTGCATCGCCGATATCGAGGATAAACTCGCAGCTGAGACGGCCGCCGCCATCGGCGATGGCGCATTTGCCATCAAGCTCGACGTCACGAGCCTCGCCTCTATCGACGCCATGGTCTCGGAAGTGACCGCCAAAGCCGGCGGAATTGATATTCTGGTCAATAATGCCGCGATCTTCGATATGGCCCCAATCGGAGAAATCACCGAGAAAAGCTATGACCGGGTTTTTGCTGTCAATGTGAAGGGTTTGCTCTTCACGCTACAAGCCGTGGCCAGGTCCATGATCGCCCGGGGCAAGGGCGGCAAGATCATAAATTTCGCCTCGCAGGCGGGCCGCCGCGGGGAACCTCTGGTCGCCGTCTATTGCGCGTCGAAGGCGGCGGTCATCAGCATCACCCAATCGGCTGGCCTGGAGTTGATCAAGCATCGCATCAATGTAAACGGCATTTCTCCCGGTGTTGTCGACACGCCGATGTGGGACGAGGTCGACGGCCTGTTTGCCAAGTATGAAAACCGTCCGAAGGGCGAAAAAAAACGCCTGGTCGGCGAAGGCGTTCCCTATGGCCGCATGGGCAAGCCCGAAGACCACGTCGGTTGCGCCATATTTCTGGCCAGCCCGGACAGCGACTACGTCGTGGCCCAAACTTACAATGTCGATGGCGGACAGTGGCTCAACTGATGCCCGCCTCAAAATAGAGAATAAGACCATGGCAAGCAAACTGTCGCTGGCGAATCTGGATGCAATCGAAGGCAATGCGCGCCTGCCAAACTATCGCCGCGCGTCGATGCGGCCGGGCGTTGTACACATCGGCGTCGGCAATTTTCATCGCGCCCACCAGGCGTTCTACTTTGACAAGCTGTTCAATCGTGGCAAAGATCTGGATTGGGCGATCATTGGCGCCGGTGTCCATCCTGCCGATGCGGTGATGTGCGAGAAACTTGCCTCCCAGGATTTCCTGACCACCGTTGTGGAGCAGGAAGCCGCGTCGAGTTCGGTGCGCGTGACGGGCGCCATGATCGGCTTCGTGCCGCCCGGCGACAGACCGGCACTTCTGGCGCAGCTGGCCGATCCGGCGATCCGCATCGTTTCGCTTACCGTGACCGAAGGCGGTTACTTCATCGATCCAGCGACCGGCAAGTTCAATCCGGATGATCCGAAAATCGTTCACGACGCCGCCCACCCGCAAGACCCGGCGACGGCCTTCGGCCTCATCGCGTCAGGCCTCGCCCGGCGCCGCGCCGCCGGAGTGAGGCCTTTCACCGTCCTGTCCGGTGACAACATTCCCCACAACGGTGTTGTCGCCCGCAACGCGGTTGCCGGTGTGGCGCGCCTGACCGATCCCGCCCTGGCCGACTGGATCGCCGCCAATGTCACGTTCCCCAATGCCATGGTGGACCGCATCACTCCCGCGACCACCGACAGCCAGCGCCGCCAGCTTGCGGACGAATATGGCATCGAAGACCAATGGCCGGTGTTCTGCGAGGAGTATATCCAGTGGGTGCTGGAGGATAACTTCTGCAACGGCCGGCCGGCCCTTGAAGAGGCGGGCGCCACCTTCGTCAAGGACGTGACACCTTTTGAATTCATGAAGATCCGCATCCTGAACGGCGGCCACGCCACTATTGCCTATCTCGGCAGCCTTCTCGACGTGCATTTCGTTCACGA
>JBKJQD010000444.1:0-8655 GCA_046594125.1 Aestuariivirga sp. | reverse complement strand
AGCGGCGCGATGCGGGCGCGGTCGCCGAACAGCAAGAACGGCCAATTGACGATTGCGCTGGACGCAATGGGGGGCGACCTTGGCCCCGACATCGTGATTCCTGGTGCCGCGCTTTGTGCTGTCCGCCACCCCGAATACCGTTTCCTGCTGTTCGGCGACCGCGCCCGCATCGCGCCGCTGCTGGAGCGCCATCCGAAGCTCGCCTCCAAGGCCGAGATCCGCCACACCGACGTGTTCATTGCCATGGATGCCAAGCCCAGCCAGGCGCTGCGTCAGGGCCGCGGCAAGAGCAGCATGTGGCTGTCGATTGACGCGGTGCGCAACGGCGAGGCCGATACGGCGGTGTCAGCTGGTAATACCGGCGCGCTGATGGCCATGGCGCGTTTCATCCTCAAGACATTGCCCGGCATTTCGCGCCCCGCCATTGCCGCCATCTGGCCAACACTGCGCAGCGAAAGCATTGTCCTCGATGTCGGCGCAACTATCGGCGCCGATGCCCGCCAACTGGTCGAGTTCGCGGTGATGGGCGAGGCCATGGCGCGCTGTCTCTTTGGCCTCGAGCGCCCGAGTGTCGGTCTGCTCAACATCGGTGTCGAGGAGATCAAGGGCGTCGAGCAGGTGAAGGAAGCCGCCCGCCTGCTGCGCGAGCTTGACCTGCCGATTGAATACGCGGGCTTCGTCGAGGGCGATGACATTGGCAAGGGCACCGTCGATGTCGTGGTGACCGAAGGCTTCACCGGCAATATCGCGCTGAAGACCGCTGAAGGCACCGCCAAGCAACTGGCCACCTACCTGAAACTGGTACTCAACCGCACCTGGCTGTCCAAGCTTGGCGCCTTGCTGGCTTCCGGCGCCTTCGCGGCGCTACGTGACCGCATGGACCCGCGCAAGCACAATGGCGGCGTCTTCCTCGGCCTCAACGGTGTGGTGGTGAAGAGCCACGGCGGCACCGACGCGCTGGGCTTTGCTACCGCCATCGACGTCGCCATTGAGATGGTGCGCAACGATCTGGTCAGCAAGATTTCAACCGACGTCATGAAACTGAACAAGATTCTGGTGCCGCAGCCTGGCCCCGCCATAGCGGAAGCGATTGAATGACGACAACCCCTGCGCCAGCCTGCCGCCGCGCGGTGATCATGGGCGTCGGCTCGGCTTTGCCCGAGCGCATCATGACCAATGCCGACATGGCCAAAGTCGTCGACACCAGCGATGAATGGATCGTCGAGCGCACCGGCATCAAGGCTCGCCACATTGCCGCCGACCACGAGACGACGCGCAGCCTCGGCACCGCTGCGGCGCGCAAGGCTTTGGCCCATGCCGGCCTGACCGCTGCCGATGTCGATCTGATCATTCTTGCCACTTCCACGCCCGACCAGACCTTTCCGGCCACCGCCACCATGATCCAGGCCGATCTCGGCATCACCCGGGGTGCGGCCTTCGATCTCCAGGCCGTATGCTCCGGCTTCGTCTATGGCCTGACCACGGCTGATGCGCTGATCCGGGCCGGGCAGTCGGATTGTGTGCTGGTCATCGGTTCTGAAACCTTCTCGCGCATTCTCGACTGGAGCGACCGCGGCACCTGTGTGCTGTTCGGAGATGGCGCCGGAGCCGTCGTGCTGCGCGGCGAAAACGGCACGGGAACGCTGGCCGATCGCGGCATCCTCGCCGCCAAGCTGCGCTCCGACGGGCGCTATGCCAACAAGCTCTATGTCGACGGCGGCCCCTCGACCACCAAGACCGTGGGCCATCTGCGCATGGAGGGCCGCGAGGTCTTCAAGCATGCGGTGATCAATATCGCCTCCGTCATGGAGAGCACCATTGCCGAAGCAGGGTTGAAACCCGGCGATATCGACTGGTTCGTACCGCATCAGGCCAACCGCCGGATTTTGGAAGGCACGGCCCGCAAACTGGGCATCCCCGAGGACCGCATCGTCATGACGCTCGACCGTCACGGCAACACCTCGGCGGCCTCCATTCCCCTGGCCCTTGACGCCGCTGTCAGCGATGGCCGGATCAAACGCGGCGATCTGGTACTCATGGAAGCCATGGGCGGCGGCTTCACCTGGGGAGCGGTCCTCGCCCGCTTCTAAATCAGCCTTCCTAAGCCCTTGAGTTCCCGCTATTTTCTATTGACCTGTGGCAGACGCCGTCATAGTTTCAGAACGATCTTGCAGGGGGAGATCACGAATGACTGGCAAGACGCTGACCCGTGCCGACCTCAGTGAAGCCGTGCATCGGCAGATTGGCCTGTCGCGCAGCGAATCGGCCGATCTGGTTAAATCCGTCCTCGATATGGTCTCCGAGACTCTGGAGCAGGGCCATACGGTTAAATTGTCGTCGTTCGGGACTTTCATGGTGCGCCAGAAGAATGGCCGCGTCGGACGCAATCCCAAGACCGGCGAGGAAGTGCCGATCACCCCGCGCCGGGTTCTGGTGTTCCGTCCCAGCCAGGTCATGAAGAACGTCATCAACGGTCTCGAGCCGGGCAGTGACGAAGACTGATCCGCGGCACGTGCAACAGCACTTCTGAGGAATAAACAGGTGGAAAAGTCACCGGACGCATTCCGAACCATCAGCGAAGCGGCAGAAGAGCTGAACGTGCCGCAGCACGTCCTCAGGTTCTGGGAAACCCGCTTTACCCAGATCAAGCCGATGAAACGGGCCGGCGGCCGGCGCTATTACCGCCCCGCCGATGTCGAACTGTTGCAAGGAATTCGTGGGCTGCTCTATCGCGAGGGCTATACCATCCGCGGGGTGCAGAACATCCTCAAGGAAGACGGTGTGGCCTATGTCGGCGCCGTGGGCCGTGGCGAAGTGGTGCCGCGCAAGCGCGACGGAGTCATGGAGGGTGCTCCGCCGCCTGGCACCGCCAAGGCAGCGCCGCGCGTCGGCAAGGGTCCAGCGCCGGCAAGTGTGATGGCCGCCACCCAGCCGGTGACCGCCATCAAAATCATCCACCGCCTGTCCGACGGCCATGCCGATTCGCTGAAATCGGCGCTGCGCGATCTGGGCGACGCGCGCCGCTTGCTGGATCCCGGTCTCGCGCGTTGATTGCCGCCGCCTCCGGACATGCACCAATATTAAACCGGAACGGTCTATGACGGCCTGAGACGAGTTGTAACCGGGCAATGCGGTTTGGGCCACGGCACGTCTTGGGAGATGTGCTTCACATGCCGCTCTGGCGCATGATCTTGACCGCCGTGAATTTGGTTGGATTCCGGCTCGGCGGCGCCGCTATTGGCCTGATCAGCCAGATAGTGCTGGCCAGGCTTTTGCCGCAGGCCGACGTCGGCGTCATATTCATGGCCATGAGTGCCGCAGCCCTGATCAGCCTGCTGATGGCGGCGGGCTATCCCTCCCTCGCCATGACCTACCTGCCACGCTATTACGCGCTGGGCCGCCACAATCTGGTCCGGGCCTTCTATGCCGCCCTGTGGCACGACACCATCATCATGACCATTGTGGTGGTGGCGGTTGTAACACTGGTGGTAATGTTCGGGCCACTCGGCAACGGCGTCAACACCGCCCTGGTGTTCGGTTGCCTGACGGCTCCGGCCTCAGCACTGATCCGGATCACCAGCTCGACCGCCAATTCGCTGCGCCGCTTTTCGCTCTCCTATGTTCCCGACTTCCTGTTCCGCCCCGGCATGCTGATGGCTTATCTGGTGATTGCCTGGGTCTCGGGCTGGGCGCTGCCGGTGACCTCGGTCCTCTGGGCGCTGGTGGCGGTGACGGGCCTTGTCGCCGTGGGCCAGGCGCTGGTGCTCGGCAGGCAAGGACCGTTTCCCTATTTCTTCGCCCGCACCAAACACCATCTGGCCCCCCTGATGCGCGGCCGGGCCGCGTCGCTGGTGATCGTCGGCGCCATTTCGGCCTCCTTCGCCGATATCGTGACCTTGATCGGCGGCATGTTTCTTCCGGCCCATGACGTGGCTCAACTTGGTGTGGCGATCCGCCTGGCGGCCCTGGCCGGTTTTGTCACCCAGGCCACCCAGCAGTTCATCCTGCCCGATCTCACGGCGGCCATCACCCGCAAGGTGCGCCGCGACGTGGAATCGCTGCTGTTCCGCATCAACCTCATCGCGCTTTCGGCAATTGCCGTTTGCGTGCTGGGCGCCATTTTCTTCGGCCCGCTGATCCTCGGTATCTTCGGCGATCAATATGCCAGCGCCCACTGGCCGCTGGTGCTGTTCATGATCAGCCAGCTGTTCCGCGCGGCGGGCGGCATGAACCAATATCTACTGTCCATCGACGGCTTTCAGGGGCGAACCGCCAATAGCTGCATCTTTGCCGTGACAGCACTCGCCGCCAGCGCATCGCTGCTGACCCCGGCCTTCGGCGTTCTCGGCATGGCCTTCGCCGTGGTCATTGCCGACTTCCTGTGGGCGGCGGTCCTTGGGGTTCAGGCCCAGCGCTATGCCGGCTATCGCGGCGACATTCTCGCCGTCCTGCGCTTCCAGCGCTGAATCAGGGCTTCCGGTTTCTCTCCGGGGATGCTACAGGCTGCGACCGTGTCGGAGCGTAGCGCAGCCCGGTAGCGCACTATTCTGGGGGGATAGGGGTCGCTGGTTCGAATCCAGTCGCTCCGACCATTCTATCCTCTCGCAAATTTCTGTTCGGCGGGCCTTACTGGAACATAGGCGGCGGAGGCCGCGTAGAGGCCCCACATCAGGCCCAGCATCCAGTAGAAATGCCGCCAGTGATCGGTGTCGATCTGCACGCCCTGCAGGATGGTGGTCAGCAACGGGCAGAAGATCACGATCGAGGCATTCTGCCATGGGGTGCGCATCAGCATCGCCTTGAAGCCCACCACCACGGTGCTGATCATCATCATCAGATAGGTGAAGCCGCCGAGCCAGCCATAGGACGAGAAGGCGTTGAGATAGACGTTATGGGGATCCTGTCCGAAAATTTGCCGGAACAGCGTCGGTCCAAAGCCCAGAGGACGGATGAGCAGAAACTGGATTGAGTTCAGCTGGATGCCGAAGCGCCCGTGCTCACCCGAGTCATAACTCTTCACCAGCGTCATGCGGTCGAGGAACAAGTTGCGCACTGGCTCGATGGTCAACAGGAACATCAGCATGGCGGTGACCGCGATGAGCCCCGCGACACTCAGCAGGACGATACGCCCGCGGGTCTGGGCCGAGGGCGTCAGCACGAAGGTAAAGGCGATCATCAGCGCCGTGGCGCCGACAAAACTGATCCACGCACCGCGCGAGAAGGCGAGAAACAGGCAGGCCAGAATAGTCAGCAGCGAAATGTAGCGCGGGATTTTCCAGCCCTTGGTATTCAGCATGATCTCCTGGATCAGCAGCACGGCGGGCAGGATCAGATAGGTGGAGAGCACGTTGGGGTCCTTGAAGGTGCCCTGGGCGCGCCCGATGGGCGAGAGGACTTCGCCAAGCCCCGCCACATTGAAATAGCCAGCGATACCGATGATCGAAGCGATGACGGCGCCTACCACATAGCCGCGCTTGAACGCCACCATGCGCTTCACTGGATCATAGGCGATATAGAAGGCGAAGAAGATCGCCGACACCGCCATGTAGGCCGAGGTGATCACGAACATCGAGGCCTTGCTCTCGTTCGAGACCTCGAGAAAGCTGATGAAGCCGCCGATGTTGTAGACCAGGAGATAGAAGATCATCGGCGCCACCAGCGCCGACACCGTGAGGCCCGACGACAGGAAGAGGCACAGGCTGACGATGAACATCAGATCGACAGGTGCCGGCTCGACGGTCACCAGGAAGCTTGAGGCCATCATCAGCCAGACGGCGGCGGCCCGCACATGTTCGAAGGATATGCCGAGCAGCCGGGCCTCATAGCGTTGTCCGGCCGTGGCCGTTACCATGCTCAATAGGCACTCTCCGTTTTCAGCAGCGAGATGGGTGTCTTCAGCAGGATGTAGAGATCGAAAGCCAGCGACCAGTTTTCGATGTAGTAAAGATCATGCTCGACGCGCCGTTGCAATTTCTCGGTGGTATCGGTTTCGCCGCGCCAGCCGTTGACCTGCGCCCAGCCGGTGATGCCGGGCTTGACCCGGTGGCGGGCAAAATAGCCATCGACCACATCATTGTAGAGCTGGTCCGCCGCCTTGGCCCTGGTGGCATGTGGGCGCGGGCCGACCAGCGACAGGCCGCCGCTCAGCACGTTGAAGAACTGCGGCAATTCATCAAGGCTCGATTTGCGCAGGAATCGTCCGACCGGGGTAACGCGCGGATCGCCCTTGGTGACCAGCTTCGAGGCGTCGGCATCGCTCATCTCGTGATACATCGAGCGGAACTTGTAGACTTCGATCAGCTCGTTGTTGAAGCCATAGCGCTTCTGCTTGAACAGCACCGGGCCTTTGCTGTCGAACCTGATGGCCAGCGCCACTAGCAGCATGACCGGCGACAGCAGCACCACGGCAAGTGCCGCGATGACCTTGTCCTCGATGTTCTTGAGAATCATGCCCCAATCGCTCAACGGCTTGTCAAAGACATCGAGGAACGGAATATTGCCGATGTAGGAATAGGCGCGCGGCCGGTAGTGCAGCTTCTGGGTATAGGCGCTGAGCCGGATATCGACGGGCAGCACCCACAGGCGCTTGAGAATTTGCAGCAGCCGTTCCTCCGCCGTCAGCGGCAGGGTGACGAGCAGCACATCGATGCGGGCACGGCGCACGAAATCGATCAGTTCACTGACGTTTCCAAGCTTCGGCAGATTGTGAACCAGCGGTGGCGAGCGCTGGTCGTCGCGGTCATCGAAAATACCAACCACCGATACGTCAACCTTGGGCGAACTTTCGAGCGCCGCCAGAAGACTGGCGGCTGGTTCGCCGCCACCCACCAGCACGGCGTGGCGCGACAGCTGGCCGTTGTTGTTCCAGCGCCCGAGGAGCCGCGAGATGATACCCCGGCACAGCAGCAGGGCGGAGATGCCGATCAGATACCAGCTCGCCAGCCAGATGCGCGAATAGTCGTCACCCGACTTGCTGGCGAATACCGCCACCGCCACCGTGGCGAAGATCATCGTCCAGACTGTCACCAGCCGGGCGGCCCGGTCAACCGGGCGCATGAGCGACTGGATTGTGTAGAGTCCGAAGATATGCGCCAGCACCGGAAGGGCGAGGCCCACGGCGAACATCAGCGGCAAATATGACCAGCCCACGTCGGCGCCATATCCGGGGTGGAAGATGGCGATCAGGGCACCACTCGCTGCGGTCGCCAGACCCTCAGTGGCGCGCGACAGGGTCATGACCACGCGTGCGGAAATCAGCGGGGCAGTCGACAGCCGGCTGACGGCCTCATCGCGCCGCAGATCGGCTGGGCCATCGGGTGGTGCCGAACCAAGTTTGGCCAGCAGGTCGGCGGTTGTAACGTGTCTGATATGGTCGAGATTGGGACGCATGGGACTGGTGTTCCGGTGAAAGACGGGCAAGTGGGTCCAGCGCAACTGAGCAAGCCCCGCGCCCTTCAGGCAAGGTGATGATAATACTGGACAAACGCGGTTAAGAGCCGGTTAACGAGTTGTTTCTTTGCGGGTCAGGCTGGTCTTAAGTCCCTGTAAAGGCTTAGAATCCCGTTAACCATGCGATCCGCCGTGAAGTCGCTGGCCAGGTGCTTCCGGACCGCGGCTGCTGCCGCTTTCAGCCGCTCCGGATCGGCCAGTGCCACTTTGAGGCGCGCCGCCAGCGCTTGCGGCTCGCCCGCCGGAAACAGGCAGGCTGGCCCCAGCACCTCCGGTATGCCGCCGACGGCGCTCGCCAGCAGGGGAACTCCAGCGGCACAGGCTTCGAGCACCACATAGGGAAAGCTCTCGGCGCGCGACGGCATGACCAGCACCCGGCCCTTGTGGAAAGCCTCAGCCGCCGGCATGCGGCCGGCAAAGTTGACCACATCCGCCAGCCCAAGCGACCGGGCCTGGGCCTTGAACCGTTCGAGATCAGGGCCATCGCCAACCAGGCAGGCGCTGATCTTGCGTTCGCCGCTGAGCACGGCCATGGCCTCAAGCAGGATGTCGACCCCCTTGAGCAGGCGCATGTCGCCGATGAACAGCAGGTCGGCAGCATCAGCATCAGCTTGAGCGATGTCGAACTCTTCCGGCCAAAGTCCATTGTACACCACCCTGGCCGGTTTTCCGGCAATGCCGATCTTGTCGTCGAAGGCGCGTTTCTCGTAGTCGCAGACGAAGTGCAAGCCGCTTCCGGCCCGTGCCAATAGCCACTCGGCGCCAAGAAAGGCAGCCCCCGCCAGTGATGCCCATGAATAGTGAAGGCTGCCGCCGTGCGGCGTATAAACCGAGGGCAGGCCGAGCAGGCGGCCAGCGGCGCGGCCATAGAGCCCGCCCTTGGCGCCGTGGCAGTGGATGATGTCCGGGTCGATTTGCCGGGCGTGTGCCCTGGTCTGCACGATGCCCGACAGGTCGCCGAAGCCGGGCATCCGCGAAATCGGAATGCGCTTCACGCCGAGCGAACAATGGGGGGCGGCGGTGTCCAGCAACCGTGTTGCTGTGTCACCGCCGGTCGTCGAATCACACAGGATGCCAACTTCGTGTCCGGCCGCTGCCTGGCCACGCGCGACATCGCGCACATGGCGGAACAGGCCGCCGACCGGGGTTCGGAAGACGTGGAGGATGCGCATCGCGGGTGCCCTGTCTCAGAACCAGCGTTCACGC
>JBKJQD010000358.1:0-4428 GCA_046594125.1 Aestuariivirga sp. | reverse complement strand
GGCACGGTGCGCAAGACGATTCATCAACCCTATCATTTTCCGGCACCGCAAGAGATCATCGCCTTCGTCCGCGACGGTGTCGAAGCCCTCGTATCGGATCTTTCGGCGCAACAGAAGCTGCGTATCTCGGGACTTGGCATCGCCGCGCCCTTTGAGTTGTGGAACTGGGAAGAAGAGGTGGGCGCACCCCACAACGTGCTCGAAGCCTGGCGCGGGTTTGATCTGGCGGGCGATGTCGGGCGCCTGTTCGACTGGCCGGTGCATCTCTGTAATGACGCGACCGCCGCCTGTGCCGCCGAGTTGCTCTTCGGCAAGGGCCGCGAGCTGCGCGACTACGCCTATTTCTACATGGGCTATTTCATCGGCGGCGGCATCGTCATCAACGGCAGCCTGTATCAGGGCCGCCGCGGCAATGCCGGGGCGCTCGGTTCGTTTCCCGTGGCGGGGCCAGGCGGCGCCCAGCAATTGATCCGCACGGCCTCGTTCTATGTTCTGGAGCAGCAACTGAAGCGCTCCGGAACATCTCCCAGCCTGCTCTGGCAGGCCGGCAATGACTGGAGTGAGGCTGGCCCGGCACTGGATCGCTGGATCGAGACGGCAGCGCTCGGCCTGGCGCAGGCCAGTGCCGGCATTGCCGCGGTGCTGGAACCGGCCGCCGTGGTCATCGATGGCGCCATGCCGGGCGACGTCCGGGCCCGGCTTGTCGACGCCGTTGGCGTGGCCCTCGGCAAGGTCAACATGCAGGGCATCTCGCCTTTTGCGGTGGTGGCGGGCACCATTGGCCCCGATGCCCGCGCCATGGGTGCCGCCAGCCTGCCGCTCTTTGCCAATTTCATCATCGACCGCGACGTCCTCTTCAAGGAGACACCCTGATGCTCAAAGGCCTCGATCCCCTGCTCAGCCCCGACCTGCTGCGCTGTCTGCGGGCCATGGGACACGGCGACGAGATCGCCATTGTCGATGGCAACTATCCCGCCGAAGAACATGCCAAGCGCCTGGTGCGGCTTGATGGCCACGGGGCGCCACGCATCCTCGATGCCATCCTGTCGGTGATGCCGGCCGACGACATGGTGCCCGAGGCCGTATGGCGGCCCGCCGCCTATCTCGATCCCGCGCGCATGGAACCGGTCTTCGAGGACTTCATGGCGGTACTATTGAAATACGAACCCAAGCAGAAGATCGTGCCGCTCACCGGAGCTGACTTCTACAACAAGGTGAAGGCCTGCTTCGCCGTCGTCGCCTCAAGCGAGGCGCGGCTTTATGGGAACATCGTCGTCAGGAAGGGCGTGATTTATCCGTAGACCCATTTTACTCTCCATGGCCGGGCTTGACCCGCCCACCCAGTCTGGTTGACCGCCTCAAGGGCGGTCATGGAGAGCATGTGGGATGCTATCTGTTCCCAAACTCCGGCTTGCGCTTTTCAATAAACGCCTTCATCCCTTCCTTCTGGTCTTCGGTGGCGAACATCGAGAGGAACAGGCGGCGTTCGAAGCGTGTGCCTTCCTCGAGTGTGGTCTCGAAGGCGCGGTTCACCGTCTCTTTGGCCATCATGACGATGGGCCGCGAGTAGGAGGCGATTTTTTCGGCCGCCGCCAGCGCCTCTTCCAGCAATTTCTCCGGCGCCACAATGCGCGCCACGAGACCACTGCGCTCGGCTTCGGCGGCATCCATCATGCGGCCGGTCAGCACCATGTCCATGGCCTTGGCCTTGCCGATGGCGCGTGGCAGGCGCTGGGTGCCGCCGCCCCCCGGCATGATCCCTAATGTGATTTCCGGCGTGCTGAATTTCGCCGTGTCGGCGGCAATGATGAAATCGCACATGAGCGCCAGTTCACAGCCGCCGCCCAGACAGAAGCCGGAGACCGCCGCGATGACCGGCTTGCGGGCGGCAGCCAGTCCCGACCAGCCCGAAAGAAACTTTCCGAGGTAGGCTTCGACATAGGTCTTGCCGGCCATTTCCTTGACATCGGCACCAGCCGCAAAGGCCTTGTCGCTGCCGGTGATGACGATGCAGCCAATGGCCTCGTCCGTTTCGAAATCCGCAAGCGCCAGGTTCAGTTCGGCGATCAGCGCCGAGTTGAGCGCGTTCAACGCCTTGGGCCGGTTGAGGGTGACGAGGCCGACGTGGCCCCGGGTTTCGGCGATGATGTTCTCGTAAGCCATGGGTGGTTCCTATTTCTGGCAGGCGCCGCAATAGAAGGTCGAACGGCCCGCTTGCACAAGTCTTTTGATCGCTGATCCGCAGCTCATGCAGGCTTTACCTTCGCGGTCATAAACGGCGAAGCGCTGCTGGAAGGCGCCGGCTGTGCCATCGGTGTGGGCAAAGTCCTGCAGCGTCGAGCCGCCCGCCGCAATCGCCTCGTTCAGGATGTCGCGAATGTGGCGCACGAGAGTATCGAGCCGTGGATCGGGAGCGGATTTTCGCGCCAGGGTTCCGGCCTTGCGCCGGGGCGACAGGCGGCTGCGGTGCAGGGCTTCGCTGACATAGATGTTGCCGAGCCCTGCGATGATGCGCTGATCGAGCAGTGCCGCCTTGAGTGGAGCCGATTTTCCGGCGAAGCGTTCCGCCAGATATCCGGCATGCAACCCGTTGCCGAGGGGCTCGACGCCAATGCCTTGCAGCAGGCGGTGGGGGTCGCCATCGCGGAAGAGATCGAGCACGCCAAAGCGGCGCGGGTCCGTGTAGATGACCCGGGTCTGGTTCTCCAGCGTGAAGGCCACATGGTCGTGAGGACCGTTGCCCGCTTCACTGGCACCGCTCTCGAAATAGAACTCGCCGAGGTTCCTGGTATCCTCATTGGTCAGGACCGTGAAGCGCCCGGTCATTCCAAGATGAATCAGCAGATTGTCGCCGCCTTCCACCGCGGCCACGATATATTTGGCGCGGCGGGCCAGGCTTTCGATACGGCGGCCCTCGAGCCTCCTTGCAAAATCGGCCGGAAAGGGAAAGCGCAATCCGCTACGGCGCAATTCGACGCTGGTGATGCGGCGGCCCTCGAGGACAGGCCTCAAGCCCCGCATCACCGTTTCGACTTCCGGAAGTTCTGGCATCGGCTGTTTAGACCGGGTTCGGCGGGCGCTGGCAAGGGGGCGGCACAAGCCCTTTTCAGGACGCCCGATTGCGGGCATAAGGCGCTCCTCGCAAACGGGGTTCCCGATGTCCAAATTCGTTCCGCGCGTCTTCTCCGGCATGCAGCCCACCGGCAATCTGCACCTTGGCAATTATCTGGGGGCGATGCTCAACTGGATCGCCATGCAGGACACCCACCAGTGCATCTATTGCGTGGTCGATATGCATGCCATCACCATGTGGCAGGAGCCTGCGGAACTGAACCGGGCCATCCGCGATGTGACGGCGGCCTATCTCGCCTGCGGTCTGGACCCCAAGAAGTCGATCATCTTTAACCAGTCCCAGGTGGCCGAACACGCGGAGCTGGCGTGGATCCTCAATTGCGTCGCCCGCATGGGCTGGCTCAATCGCATGACCCAGTTCAAGGACAAGGCTGGCAAGGACAAGGAAGCCGCTTCCGTCGGCCTGTTCATTTATCCCAACCTGATGGCCGCCGACATTCTCGCCTATCACGCCACCCATGTGCCGGTGGGCGAGGACCAGAAGCAGCACCTTGAACTGGCCCGCGACATCGCCAACAAGTTCAACGCCGATTTTGCCGAGGCCATTGCGGCGCACGGCATCGAGGGTGAGTTCTTTGTGCCGCCCGAGCCCTATATCACCGGACCCGCGACGCGCGTCATGTCACTGCGCGACGGCACCAAGAAGATGTCGAAGTCGGACCCCTCCGACCTGTCGCGCATCAACCTCACCGACGTCGCCGACACCATCGCCCGGAAAATCCGCAAGGCCAAGACCGATGCCGAAGCGCTGCCATCGGAATCAGCCGGCCTCAAGGGCAGGCCCGAGGCCGAAAACCTGGTGGGTATTTACGCCGCACTGTCGGGCCAGCCGGTGGCGCTGGTTCTGTCGCAATATGGCGGCGGCCAGTTCTCGACGTTCAAGAACGCGCTGGCCGATCTGGCGGTGGCCAAGCTTGGCGGCATCGGCGGCGAGACCAAGCGGCTGCGGGCCGATCCGGGTTATGTTGATAGTGTGTTGAAGGACGGCTCGTCGAGGGCGCGGAATATTGCGGCGCCGATCGTGCGCAAGGCGCGGGAAATCGTCGGCTTCGTGGTGTCCTAGTTGACGCCTTCGCCGGGATAGACACCCCACAGCATCGACTGTTCGATCCAGCCGTCGTAACCCCCGGCTGAAATCTCGCACCAGTCGCCAGTGCAGCTTTCGACGTCGGACACCACGCCCGATGCGACCTTGGCGACAAGACCGCCCGCCGTGTTGGCCTGGTTGTAAAGCGGCATGGTCTTGTCGCCAAGGTCGCATCGGGCGTGGTGTCCGACGTCGAAAGCTGCACTGGC
>JBKJQD010000333.1:0-3287 GCA_046594125.1 Aestuariivirga sp. | reverse complement strand
ACAACAGAGCAAATTATTTTTTGGTGCTTCCCCGGTGCTTCCGCAGTCAAAAAACAACCAAACGCCCCAAGAGCAGGCGGCAAACAACTCATTGAATTCAGAGGAAAATAATGGCGCGCCCGACAGGATTCGAACCCATGACCCCCAGATTCGTAGTCTGGTGCTCTATCCAGCTGAGCTACGGGCGCGCAATGGGGGGCTGTCTAATACGCGGGCGCGGATAAGGCAAGCCCTTCGTCTTGCGCTGGCCCGCGCTCCCTGCAATGACAGGCGGTGCGCAGCTTTCTGACATTTCTCGCCGCCTATGTGCTGAGCCAGTTCTTCCGCTCGTTCCTGGCGGTGATCGCCCCCGAGCTGGCCATCGAACTGGCGCTCGATCCCCAGGCGCTGGGCAATCTCCAGGCCTTCTGGATTGCCGGCTTTGTCGCCATGCAGGTGCCGGTGGGTCTGGCGCTTGACACGCTGGGGCCGAGGCGGACGGTCCCGGCCCTGATGCTCTCGGCCATTGCCGGTGCCGTGCTCTTTGCCAGGGCGCGCAGTGCCTTCGACCTTGACCTCGCCATGGTGCTGATCGGCGCCGGCTGCAGTTCGATTTACATGGGCGCCATCTATGTCTTCGGGCGGGTGAACCGGCCGGAGCAATTCGCCCTCCTGTGTTCCTGGCTGCTGGGCCTCGGCACGGCGGGCAATCTCCTCGCCGCTTCGCCGCTCGCCTATGCCGCCCAAACCATCGGCTGGCGCGGCGCCATGCTGGCCATGGCGGCTGCCACCGGCATGTCCGCGCTATCGGTTTACCTGCTCGTCCGCGATCCGCCGCGCCCGGTGACCGCCACGCCTGCGGGCTTCCTTGCGGGCCTTGGCGCCATCCTGTCCATCCGCCAGCTCTGGCCGCTGCTGCCGCTCACCGCCGTTGGTTACTCCGTGGTGCTGTCGGAGCGCGGCCTGTGGGCGGGACCGTATTTTTCATCCGTACACGGACTGGATGCCGTGGGGCGCGGCAATGCCTTGCTGGTGATGGCCGCCGCCATGTCAGCGGGCGCCATGATCTATGGCCCTCTGGACCGTATTCTCGGCACCCGCAAATGGGTGGTGGCGGCGGGAAGCGCGCTCACCGCCTGCTGCCTGTTGGCCCTTGGCCTGCTCGACCTGGCGTTGGTGCCGGCCACCATCGCCATGGCCGGTGCCGGGGCCTTCGGCATGACCTACGGCGTGCTGATGGCCCATGGCCGCAGCTTTTTCCCCGATCATCTGCTGGGCCGCGGCATCACCCTGCTGAATGTTCTGTTTCTTGGTGGCGCCGGGCTGTTGCAGCCGCTCTCCGGCGCCATGATGAAGGCCATGGCAGGCGCACCGCCGGAACAGGCCTATGGCCGCCTGCATGTGATCTTCGCATGCCTCATCATCGCGGCCCTTGCGGTGTATTTGTTTTCGCGGGACCATAAAGCTGCGCGATAAGTAAATCTCGCAGCGCTTTTGTGTAACTTGACTCACAACACCTCTTCCAAAGAGAGAAGGAGAGTCTGCCTTTCGCGGCCTCAATGCAAACTCACCACCTTGGTATCCACCGGCTTGCCGCCAACGGCTAAGCCATTGAAAGTCAGCACGCCGGCGGTGACGTCGAGGTTCACCGTGTCGCCGTCGTTGACGCGGCCCGCCAGCAGTTCTCCGGCCAGCGGGTCCTGCACGGCTTTCTGGATCACCCGCTTCAGCGGACGCGCCCCATAGGCCGGGTCATAGCCCTTGTCGGCCAGCCAGCTTCGCGCCGCATCGCTGATCGTCACCGTGATCTTCCGTTCACTGAGCAATTTCCGCAGGCGGCCGAGCTGGATGTCGACGATGGACCCCATGTGCTCGCGCCTCAGGCGGTGGAACAGGATGATCTCGTCGAGGCGATTGAGGAACTCGGGCCGGAAATGGCCCTTCACCACGGCCATCACCTGGTCGCGCACCACATCGACATCCTGGCCCTCGCCGAGGTTCACCAGATATTCGGAACCGAGGTTCGAGGTCATGATGATCAGCGTGTTCTTGAAATCCACGGTGCGGCCCTGGCCATCAGTCAGGCGGCCGTCATCGAGAACCTGCAGCAGCACGTTGAAGACGTCCGGGTGGGCCTTCTCGATCTCGTCGAAGAGCACCACCTGATAAGGCCTGCGTCTGACGGCTTCGGTCAGGGCGCCGCCCTCGTCATATCCAACATAACCGGGAGGCGCACCGATCAGCCGCGAGACCGAGTGCTTCTCCATGTATTCCGACATGTCGATGCGCACCATGGCGTGGTCGTCGTCGAACAGGAACGAGGCCAGCGCCTTGGTCAGTTCGGTCTTGCCGACGCCGGTGGGGCCGAGGAACATGAACGACCCGATCGGGCGGTTGGGGTCCTGCAAGCCGGCGCGCGCCCGGCGCACGGCGGTGGCCACCGCCTCCACCGCTTCCGCCTGGCCGACGACGCGCTGCCCCAGATCCTTCTCCATGTGCAGCAGCTTGCCGCGCTCGCCTTCCAGCATCCGGTCGACGGGAACGCCGGTCCAGCGTGACACCACCTGCGCTATGTGGGATGCGGTCACTGCCTCTTCGAGCAGGTGGCCGGCACCGGTTTCCTCGGCCTCCTTGAGCTTCTTCTCGAGGCCGGGAATGGTGGCATAGGCCAGTTCGCCAGCCTTGGCGAAGTCGCCCTTGCGCTGCGCCTGATCGAGTAGATTGCGCGCCTTCTCGAGCTCCTCTTTCACCTTCGATGCCGAGGCGAGCTTTTCCTTCTCCTCCTGCCAGCGCCTGGTGAAGCCCGCCGATTTTTCCTCAAGCTCCGCCAGTTCCTTCTCAAGCTTGTCGAGCCGGTCCTTGGAGGCGCGGTCGGTTTCCTTCTTCAGGGCTTCGCGCTCGATCTGCAGCTGCATGATCTTGCGGTCCATCTCGTCGAGTTCTTCGGGCTTCGAGTCAACCTGCATGCGCAGACGTGCGGCTGCTTCGTCCATCAGGTCGATGGCCTTGTCGGGCAGGAAGCGGTCGGAGATGTAACGGTTGGAGAGTGTCGCCGCCGCGACGATGGCCGCATCGGTGATGCGCACGCCGTGGTGCAACTCATACTTCTCCTTGATGCCACGCAGGATCGAGATCGAGTCCTCAACCGTGGGCTCCGAGACGAAGACCGGCTGGAAGCGCCGCGCCAGGGCGGCGTCCTTCTCGACGTGCTTTCTATATTCATCGAGCGTGGTGGCGCCGATGCAATGGAGTTCGCCGCGGGCCAGTGCGGGTTTGAGCAGGTTCGAGGCATCCATGGCGCCTTCGGA
>JBKJQD010000308.1:0-4375 GCA_046594125.1 Aestuariivirga sp. | reverse complement strand
CTCGACCACGATGACGCGCGCCGTGGGATCGGCCGACAGCCGATTGGCCAGAACGCAGCCCGCCGAGCCGCCGCCGACGATCACATAGTCCGCTGTCCGAATGTCAGCCATTGTTCTCCCCTTCGAAAAATGCGCAGAGGGCATCGACCTGACCTTGTAGCGTGCGCCAGCCAGGCTGAACGACACAATCCTTCGCCTGTGCCGCCTGCAGCAGGCCAGTGAGTTCAGGTTCAATGACCAGATCGACCACCAATGTTCCAACCACCAGTTTGTCCGGATCAATCGCCATGCCCGGCACGTCCGCCATGCCGAGAGGTGTGCAGTTGATGACCACATCAAAACCGCTCGGATCCGGCGCGCCGACATCGGTGCGCACCTTTGCATACGCCGTGCCGAGATCAGCGCAAAACTGCGCGGCACGTGCAACATCGCGATCATAAAGACGCAAATACGCCGGACTCTCGCGGGCAATTGCCGCGGCAACCGCGCGACCGGCCCCACCAGTGCCGACGATCAGCACCCGCTTCCCCGCCACGTGATGCCCGGCGGTCTTCAACCCTAGCAGGCAGCCAAGGCCATCAAAATTTTCGCCGTGCCAATGGTCGCCCCGTCCGCAGTGGATCGCATTGATTGAGCCTACCAACTGCGCTTCAGGCCCTAGGCTGTCGACTAAATCGAGTGCTGCCGTCTTGTGCGGGGTGGTCAGCACCAGGCCGCGCAAATTGCCGATTCCTCGAAGCCCGCGCAGCGTCGTGGCCAGCGCCTCCGCTGTGACATGCATCGGCACCAGCACCGCTGGCCAGCCGCGCCGCCGGAAGGCCGCGTTGAACAACATAGGAGAACCGGCCTGGGCGATTGGATCTCCAAGAATGGCAAAAAGCGCTGTGCGCCCAGTCAACGGCAGCGGCAATCCGGGCGGGTCAGGTTCAGGATTGCGGGTCATGGCGCCGGCGGAAAGCATCAATGCCCTCCAGATGCTGGCCAGTAAAGCAGAGTGAAGACAACTCGTTCTCGTAAGCCGCACCTGCTTCAAGGGGCAGCGACAGCGCCGCGCGCACTGCAGCCTTGGTGGCCTGCACCGCGAGGGGTTTCAGGCTGGCAAGCTTGGTGCAGATTTCCTGGGCTCGGGCCAGTGCCGCACCTGCCGTTGTCACTTCCTCGACGAGACCGAGTTTGAGGGCTTCGGCGGCGGCGATGGGCTCGCCGAGTAAGAGAATTCGCATCGCCTGCCCGTATCCCAACAGTCGCGGCAGCAGCTGGGTTCCGCCTCCGCCCGGCACCCAGCCGTTCTTTACTTCGGGAAATCCCAACTTCGTAGTTTCGTCGGCGATGCGCAGATCAGCCGACAGCGCAAGCTCGGCACCACCGCCCAGCGCCCAGCCGAACAGCGCCGCCACCACGGGCTTGCGCATCATCCGCACGGCAGAAGAATATTCGAGCCGGTTGCGATAGTCCCATGGCGTTGCAAATGCGGCGAGACCGTTCATGTCGGTGCCGGCACAGAACCCTTTCGTGCCTGCTCCCGTCAGCAGCATCACCCGTACGGTATCGTCGCGGTCAAGCTCACGGCACAGGCTCACTACCTCCGCTGCCATGTCGGGGCTGACAGCGTTGAGTTTCTCTGGCCGGTCAAGCGTGACGGCAGCGATACCATCCGCGATGTTCAGCCTAACGGTTCCCGAAGTCACGCGATGTCCTCGCAAGCAGTGCGAAAACTGTAGTGGCGGGCTGGGCCCAAGTCAACGAACCGTCGTTCGCTACATGCGTTGACTGCGCTGCGGCTCTGTGAAAGACTTTGCGAAAATCGCGAGTTCCCCTGACATGAAAATTCTGAGCGCCGCGGATGCCGCGGCTCTGGTGGAGGACGGCGACACGATCCTCATTGGCGGGTCGGGCGGCGGGCACTCCGTCCCCGAGCGGATCATCCAGGCCATTGAAGAACGGTTTCTCGCAGCGGGACGCCCCCGCAACATAACCTCAGTCCATCCCGTAGGCCTCGGTGACCGGGCAACCAAGGGTGCTTCGCGCTTTGCTCATCCGGGCCTGCTCAAGCGTATCGTCTGCGGCACCTATGTTGACAGTCCTCCGGTTGCTGATATGGCGGCGCGGAACGAAATTGAAGCCTACACGCTGCCCCAGGGCGCAATCTCGCAACTGATCCGCGAAATCGCCGCGGGCCGCCCCGGCCTCATCACCCAAACGGGGCTTCACACTTTCGTTGACCCGCGTCAGGCTGGTGGCAGGCAGAGCGCCAAAGCGACCGAAGACCTCATCGAAGTCATCAATCTCGCTGGGCGAGAATGGCTTTTCTACAAGCCCTTCCACATCGATGTGACGTTGCTGCGCGGTACCACCGCCGATGAAGATGGCAACATCACCATGGAACATGAGGCCGTGTTCGGCGAGATGTTGTCCATGGCCCAGGCGGCACGGCGCTGCGGCGGGCTGGTGATCGCCCAAGTCAAGCGGCTGGCCAAGCGCGAGACCCTGCCGGGCAAGCAGGTGAAAATTCCCGGCATGTTCGTCGATGTCGTGGTGGTCGATCCCGACCAGTGGCAGACTTATCAGATGAAACATGATGCTGCTTATGCCGGAGAGCTTCGCACGCCCCTGGCAGACATGCCGAAGCTCGCTTATGATGAGCGCAAGATCGTGGCACGCCGCGCCGCCCTCGAACTCTTTCCTGGCGCCATTTGTAACATTGGTTCGGGCATTTCGACCGGCCTTCCGCTTGTCGCCGCCGAAGAGAACGTGCTGGACCGCATCGTGCTGACCAATGAGCAAGGCCTGATCGGGGGAGCACCGGCAGCAGATGCCGGTGCTGGCCGCAATTACGCGGCGATGATCGACCAACCCTATCAATTCGATTTTTACGATGGCGGCGGCATCGATCTGGCTTTCCTGTCGGCGGCGGAAATTGATGCAGAAGGCAATGTCAATGTCAGCCGTTTTGCCGACAAGATCGTCGGCATTGGTGGCTTTGTGAACATCAGCCAGAATTCAAAGAATGTCATATTCTCCGGAACCTTCACGGCAGGCGGGCTGAAAGTGGCCGTCGACGGCGGCAAGCTCTGCATTGTGCATGAAGGCAAGCACCGCAAGTTCGTGAAGGCCGTGGAGCAGATCTGTTTCAATGGCCGGGCCGGTGTGACCAACGGCCAACAGGTGATCTATGTGACCGAGCGCGCCGTTTTCCGCCTTGATGGCGGCGGACTTGAACTGATCGAAATTGCCCCTGGCCTCAATCTCGAGGTCGACGTACTGGCCCAAATGGACTTCCGGCCAAAAATCAGCCCGGCGATCAAAACGATGGATGCCCGCATCTTTCAATCGGGCCCGATGGGCCTCGGCGCTGATCTTGCCGGCGAGCCGCGCTGCCATCCGCGGCTCCGGGCGCGTTTAAGTTGAGGATCAATTCTTCTGACGCGGCAGCCAGGTCATCAGGTGGGTCGCGGCGGCGACTACTTCGCCTCTGTCATTGCTTACTTCAACCTTCGCCAACGTGCGGTTCTTGCTGCTCTCTATACTCTCGACAACATAGCGGACCGTAATGGTGTCGCCAATGAACACGGGCTTGAGGAATCGAACCTTGTCGTAGCCGAGCGACACGGGAAAGATCGTGGGTGCCCGCTCCGCCATTATCATGTTGATCATCGTCGACGTGGTCGACATAAAGCCCACCAACAGTGCGCCATGGGCGATGCGTCGGCCATACTGCGTGCCTTGCATGAACTGTTCGTTGACGTGATTTGGCGCCAGATCGCCAGTGATGCCGGCAAACAGATAGACGTCGCTCTCGCCGACTGTCTTGCTGAATGTGGCAGTGACGCCGAGGGCGGGTGTCAGGTCCATGTTGCTCTCGATGATTGGACGAAAAGTCTAGAGGTTTGCTGTAGCATTGCATGATTTGCCATCGCAGCAATCAATCATGATTGTTATTGATCAAGCCGTCAATCGCAGCGATTTCTAGAGCATTAGCCGCCATCAAGTGCATTCTGGTTTGGGCGGCCTTGGCACCAGACAGTGCGTCCGGTCGATCTGCTAGAATCAAGACCGCCTTTAGCACTTCGTCGGAATGCCGAAGAAGCTGCACGAGATGCACCCCGCTTGGTCCGTGGATCCCTGACAACCAGTGCTTTGCTGTACGTTCGCTAGCGCCGGTCCAGCGCATTGCCGTCTTTGTTGCGCAATGGGTTGATCCGAGCTCCCTTTGGAGGGCGGCGGCAATCGTTCGGTTGAAGTTTAGCGCAACCTCATTCGGTCGTCGCAGTGGGTGCAACTTGTTGCCGTTTTTTCGGAAACATGTTTCCTCCGCTTTGCCGCTACACTGGGGTCGGCGCCAGAGACCGCTCATCTGTTCCGGTTTCCGCCAGGG
>JBKJQD010000226.1:0-12238 GCA_046594125.1 Aestuariivirga sp. | reverse complement strand
CCGGACTTCGCGGCCAGCACCCGCGAGGCCGCCATTGACGCCGTTTCGCAAGCGATCCCGGCACCAGTGGAATCACAGGTTCTGGCTGTCGACATTGACGAGACCTCGGTCAAGGCGCTGGGCAACTGGCCCTGGCCGCGCTCGCAATTGGCACAACTGATCGGGAGGATAGCGGCAGGCAAGCCTGCCGCCGTGGCACTCGATTTTGTACTCAATGGCCGCTGCGGGACAGCCGACCCCGGCAATGCCGAACTGGCGGCAGCGCTTGCCATGGCCCCGGCCACCATCGGCTTTGTCCTCTCCGGTCAGCCGGACTTGCCGCCCGCCGTCTCACCAGTGGCGCTCCGACAGCCCGTGGCACTGCCAGACCTGTGGCACAGCGCCGGTGCCGAATTGCCCTGCCCGGAATTCATGGCAGTGGCGGGCCTGTCCACGGTCTCGCTGGCGGGCGACGGCCGGGCCAGCGTCAGGACGGTGCCGGCCATCGCCGGCGTGGGCCAGTATCTCTATCCCGGTCTGGCAACCGACGCACTGCGGCTTGCCGCCGAAGCCGGCTCGATCATCGTCACCGGCCTGGGCGACCCGGTACTGTCGGCAGGCGACCTTGTGGCGCACATGGACAGTTCCGGCGGCCTCAGACTGCATGCCAGCCGTCCGTCAGCCTGGGCGGCCCGGACCATCACGGCGGCTGACGCCCTGACCGCACCGCCAGAACGCTTCGCCGGAAAAATCGTCTTCATTGGCAGCAGCCTGCCGCAATTGGGCGGGTTGCGGCCGACGGCGGCCAGCCCACTCACGCCATCGCTGCAAATCCATGCCGACATCGCCTCGAGCATGCTGGCCGGGCACCTGCCGTGGCGGCCCGCCATCGCTGGCGCGGTCGAAGCGGTGGCCCTGCTGCTGGCGGCACTGCTGGCCATCCTTGCGGTTCTGCGCTTGCCCCCGATGGCCGCCGCCGCCGTCACCCTGGCCCTTGCCGGACTTCTCTGCGCCATGGCGGTGATCGCCTATCGCAACTTCGATCTGGCCTTCGATCCCCTGTTGCCGCCGCTTGGGCTTCTTGCCACCGGCATTGCCAGCGGCCTGTCGCAATATTCCGCCGCCCGCGCTGCGGCTGCGGCCATTCGCCTGAGCTTCGAACAGCGCCTGCCGCCGGCCATCGTCGCCAGGCTGGTGAAAGCCGGGGCCGGGCTGAAACTGGAGGGCGAGGAGCGCGTCGTGACTGCCCTGTTCACTGATATTGAGGATTTTACCGCCATGACCGCGGCGGCTGGCCCACGCGAGTTGATCCGCATGCTCGACGGCTATTTTGAAGGCATCACCCGCATTGTCATCAAGTCGGGTGGCATGATCGACAAGATCGTCGGCGACGCCGTCCACGCTTTTTTCAACATGCCGCTCGACCTTCCCGGCCATCAGGCCAAGGCGCTGGCCTGTGCTGAAGCCATCGTCGCCTTTGCCGACGATTACCGCAACCGGCCGGACGTCAAGTGCCACGGCTTTGGGCGTACGCGCATCGGCATCGAAACCGGGCCGGTGGTGACGGGCGATGTCGGCGTCTTCGGCAAGATCGACTACACCGCCTACGGCAACACCGTGAATCTGGCAGCCCGCCTGCAAGAGGCCAACAAGCAGACCGGCACCACCATATTGGCGGGACCGGGCCTTAAAGCCTCATGCCCCGAAGGCTGGATTCTGGAGCCGCACGGCAGCTTCGATGTCCGGGGCCGCGGCCCCATGGAAATATTTGTGCCTCGCCGCGCCAGTAAGGATTAGAGTCCGGCGCTGGCCAGGGCAGCATCAATCCGCTTTTTCTTCCATTTCTTCACTTCACCGGGGGGCTGACCTTCGGCTGCAAAGTCAACGCCGTCACCGGCTTTCAGCTTGCGGCTGACACCAGCCGCCGTCACTTCGACCGCACCGCGCGCCACGAAGACGCTGAAGGCACCCTTGCTTGGCCCGGCAAAAAACTTCGTGCCCCTGACCGCGATCAAACCAAAGCGCGAGCGGATGGTGAGGTCAATCTTGGGCAGATTCTCGGCCCTGTCGAGGACCATGGCGCCTTCACCGATTTCGAGAACACCGCCCGCTTCGGCCACGAAGCGGTCAATCAGCAAGCGGGCATGGCTGCCGAGGTGGACCGTCGTCCGCCCGGCAAGTTCCAGCCTGGCAAAACTGTCAGCATCGGTCTCGACCGAATCCTTCAGCATCAGCGCGGCACCGTTACCCAGCTTACGGGTATCCTTGCGGCTGCGGGCCACCACCTTGCCACGCACATCGGCTGCTTCGCCGATTGATGGCGTCGCGGCCCAGGCGGGCACGGCGAGCAATCCGGCGGGCAGCGCCGCCATCAGGCTGCGCCGGCTGAGTCTGAGCTTGGGGGTCTGTTGCATGGCTATCTCCCGCGTGTGGATTGCTGTTCATGGTGGCAGGTTCCAGCTGCTTTGAAAAGGCTGACGTACCTGTTCCACCGGGAACTGCGAGGGAGATTGGCCCCGCCTAGTGTCGTCCCATGAGCCGGGCAGACCCGGTCTAGCAAGGGAAGGTACAAGATCATGGTCACGTTCAATTACAACGGTGGTTCGCAGACAGTCTTCGGAAGCAACCAGGACGACACCATCAGTGAACAGTTCCGCGAAAACGGCAACGACCGCCTGTTTGGCCGCAACGGCAACGACTCGCTCAGCGGCGGCGGTGGCAACGACACCTTCTTCGGCGGTGCCGGCAATGACACGCTGATCGGCGGCGCCGGCGACGATGTCTTGTCGGTGGAAGTGGGCCTGGCCGATTTTGGCTTCGACGCCCTGTCGGGCGGCAGCGGCTTCGACCGGGTGAAATTCCAGACCGGCAATGTCATTTTGGTCAATGGCATCCCGGCGGCCACCACCGTGACGCCTTCCGATCACGGTGTCTTCGTCAACATGATCAGCACCTTCGTGCCGGGTTTCGTCGGTGATTTTCCGCAGCTGGCAGGCGGTGTCGACGATTTCGGCTCCTTCTTGTCCAGCGAAAGCGGCCGGATTGTCGATGCCACTGGCAACCCGTCGAGCTTCGCCGATATCGAGGAATTCGATCTGACCGGCTTCGGTGATGAGTTTCTCGACTCGTCCGCCAGCCACATCATTCGCGGCGGCGGCGGCAACGACTATATCAGCGGCGGCGGCGGCGCCGACGTGATTGACGGCGGCGATGGCAATGACACAGCGCTCTATGGCTTCTCCAACGCGGCGGTGTCGATTGCGCTGCTCGATCTGGGCTCGGGCGGCAGCGGCTCGGGCGGCGACGCCAATGGCGACAAGCTGTTTGACATCGAGAATGTCTTCGGGTCCAGCTTCAGCGATTTCGTACTTGGTGACGGCGGCGCCAACATTCTGCGCGGACGTGGCGGCAACGATACGCTGATCGGCGGCGGCGGCGTTGATACGCTGGCAGGAGATGCTGGTGACGATGCACTGCGCGGCGGCCTCGGCAACGACAGCATCGCTGGCGGCGAAGGCATCGACACAGTAATCCTGCAAGACTGGAACGGCATCCTGCCCGCGCGTTTCGCCACGCTGCACGGAGTCATCACGCTTGGCGAAGGCGCTGGCACCGGCAGTGCCCAGCTTGTTCAGTCGGGCCTGTCATTCCTTGGCCATGGTACCGTCAGCACTACCATCGAAACCGACTCTCTGACCGGCGTCGAAAACGTCACCGCCAGCAATCAGTCGGAAACCATCACCGGTAACAGTCTGAACAATGTTCTGGATGGCCGCGGCGGCAATGACCTGCTCGACGGCGGCAAGGGTTCCGACGCGCTGATTGGCGGCGATGGCAATGACACAGCAAGCTTCGCCACCATCGGCCTCTTCGAAACCACCCATGTGGAAGCCTCCTTGCTCGCTGGCCAGGCGAACATCTCACGCACGTTCCGGACGATTTCCGGACCAATTACGGAGCGCGAGACCGACACGCTGGACGGCGTCGAAAATCTCACCGGCTCGTCGGGTAACGACACGCTGGTGGGCGATGGCAATGCCAATACCTTGAACGGCAGTGGCGGCAGTGACATTCTTACCGGCTTGGGTGGCGCCGACCGCCTCATCGGCGGCGATGGCATTGACGCCGCCGACTACCGGCTCTCGGCCTCGGGCGTGACCGTCGACTTCGGCGCCAATGTCGGCCACGGCGGCGACGCCGAAGGCGACACGTTCCAGACAGTGGAAGACCTGTTCGGCTCCAACAGTGCCGATCATCTTACCGGCTCTTCGGGCAACAACGCCATTTTCGGCAACGGCGATGACGACGTGATCGATGGCCGTGGCGGAAGCGATACCATGGATGGCGGCGACGGCGTCAACACCCTGAGTTTCGAGACATCGACAGGCGTCGCCTTTGCCTTCGACAACAGCTTTGCCGCCACCGGCGACGCCGCCGGCGACTCCGTCTTCAATTTCCAGAACCTCTCCGGCTCTTTGCTCGGCGGCGACACTTTGCGCGGCGATGACGGTAACAATCTCATCTCCGGCAACGGCGGCGATGATGTTCTTTCCGGCGGACAAGGTGCTGATAAACTGATCGGCGGTGAAGGCGCCGACAACCTGAACGGCGGCAGCAATGGCGACCAGCTTCAGGGCAATAGCGGCGGCGACACCATGTCGGGCGGCGGCGGCCGAGATGTACTAAACGGTGGCGCCGACAACGACACTCTGTCCGGCGGCGGCTCTGCTGATACCTTTGTGTTCACCACCCGCATTGCCGGGCACGACCTGATCGGCGACTTCCAGGACGGCATCGATATCATCAAGTTCAACTCAGCCCTGGTCAACAGCTTCGCCGACCTCGACATCACCGGCAACGGCACGGACCACGTATCCATCGCCTACGGTGGCCAGTCGATCGACGTCACCGGCCTCGCGGCGATCACCCTGACGGCGGCGGACTTCGTGATCATCTGATACCTCACGAGAGGCGTTTGCCGGTGGTCTTGTCGAACACATGAACATGGGCCGGGGCGATGGCGAGTTTCACGCCGTCACCCGGCTCAATTGCCGTCCGTTCCATGACCATCAGCGTGATCAGTTGGCCCTTCACCTTGACGGCGACCTGGGTACACATGCCGAGCGGCTCGACCACCAGGATTTCCCCGGCTATGCCGTGATCCGCCATCAGCAGATGTTCGGGCCGCATACCAAGTGTCACCGCCTGCCCGTCCTTCACATCCCGCACCGCCACCGCGATGAGACTGCCAGCGGCCAGCCGCACGATGGGACCGCCAGCCAGCGTCACCACGCCATCCATGAAATTCATGGTGGGCGAACCGATGAAGCCCGCCACGAAGACATTGGCCGGGCGGTCGTAAAGTTCGAGCGGCGGGCCGACCTGCTGGACGATGCCTTCGTTCAACACCACGATGCGGTTGGCCATGGTCATGGCCTCGATCTGGTCGTGGGTGACATAGACCGCCGTGGTCTTCAGCGACTGGTGCAGCGCCTTGATCTCGGTACGCATCTGGGCGCGGAGCTTGGCATCAAGATTGGACAGCGGTTCATCGAACAGGAAGACTTTCGGATCGCGCACGATAGCCCGGCCCATGGCGACCCGCTGGCGCTGGCCGCCGGACAGCTGCTTGGGTAGCCGCGCCAGCAAGCTACCGAGGCCAAGCTTGCCCGAGGCTTCGTCGATGCGGCGGCCGATTGTTTCCGGCGCCTCTTTGCGCAGCATCAGGCCAAAGCCCATGTTTTTCGCCACATCCATGTGCGGATAAAGCGCGTAGGACTGGAACACCATGGCAATGTCGCGGTCGCGTGGCGCCACATCGTTCACCAGCCTGCCGCCGATGCGGATGTCGCCGCCGCTGGCCTCCTCAAGACCCGCAATGATGCGCAGTAAAGTGGATTTTCCGCAGCCCGACGGGCCAACCAGCACCACAAACTCGCCGTCCTCGATGACCAGATCAATGCCCGACAGCACATTCACCGCGCCGAAGACTTTACTTACATTGCTGAGAGTGACAGACGCCATGGGATTATCCTTTGACCGCGCCTGCCGTCAGTCCGGTCACCAGATACCGCTGCAGGAAGGCGAAGAAGATGCACACCGGGATCAGCGCCATGACCGACGCCGCCATCATCTGTCCCCAGTCCACCGCGAACTTGCCAATGAAGGTCAGGAGGCCCACCGAGAACGTCTTCTGGTCCTCGCTGTTGATCAGCATTAGCGCGAACAGCAACTCGCTCCACGCCGCCGTGAACACGAAGGCAACCGTGGCGCCCATGCCAGGTAGCGTCAGCGGCAGGATGACGCGGCGCAGCGCCATCACCCGTGTGCAGCCGTCGATCATCGCCGCTTCCTCCAGATCCTTCGGAACACCATCGAAGAAAGATTGCATCAGGAAAGTTGCAAAGGCGATGTTGAAAGCCGTGTAGATGACGATCAGGCCATAGAGATTGTCGGTAAGGCCAAGCTGTGCCATAATGCGGAAGATCGGCGGGATGACCATCACCAGCGGAAAGGTCTGGGTCAGCAGAAGTATCAAACTCACCCAGGCCTTGCCGCGAAAACGGAATCGCGACAGCGCATAGCCAGCGAGCGAGGCCACCGCCGTGACGATCAACGCGGTGGAGATCGAGACGATGAGACTGTTGAGAAAATAGCGCGGAAAATCCGAGGCGGCGAGTACCGTCTGGTAATTCTTCAGCGTCATGTGGCTGGGCCACAGCTTGATGCCTTCGCTGTAGAGCAGGCTTTCCGGCGTCACCGATATCTTGATCGTCCAGTAGATTGGCAGCAGCGCGAAAGCGACATAGGCGAAGACCGCGCCATATAGCCCGATGCCATTGATCGTCCGCCTGAATTTGCTCTGTCCAACCATGTCAGACGTCCTTCATCAAGCTGCGACGCATCTGGATGACGATCAGCGAATAGAGAATGAGCAGCACCAGAAGCACCACGGCGATAGCCGAGGCATAGCCCTTGTCCAGCGCCCGGAAGGCCGAAACATAGATGTAAGTTGCAATCGTATTGGTGGAACCGGCCGGCCCGCCCGCCGTCATCACATAAATAAGATCGGTGAAGGTGGCGATCCACACGGTGCGCAGCATCACCGTGATGGCGATGGTCGGCGCCAGGAACGGCATGGTCACCTTGGTGAACTGCTGCCAAGCCGACGCCCCATCGATGGCGGCGGCCTCGTAGAGTTCGCCGGGAATGGATTTCCGCGCCGCCAGCAGCGTGATGGCGAAGAACGGAATGCCGAACCACACATTGGCGATGATCGGCCCCCACATGGCGGTGGCCGGGCTGGCGAGAATGGTCACCGGTTCGCTCTGGATGCCGAGGAAATACAGCACATGCGGCAATGGTCCGATGATCGGATTGAACAGCCAAGACCACGTCAGGCCAGTCAAAAAGGTCGGCACCGCCCAGGGCAGGAAGACCAGCGCCTGCACCAGTTTCCGTCCGTGGAAAGGCTTGTTGAGGAGCAACGCCAGCCCGAGCCCCAGGAAGAACTGGAAAAACAGGCTGCCTGCTGTCCACCACGCCGTGTTGAGCAACGCGCCATGGAATACGTCGTCATGGAACAGTGTGCGGTATTGATCGAGCCCCGCGAACTGCGACTTGAAAGCCGAGAATTTCCAGAAGGAATAAGAGATGCCGATGATCAGCGGCACGACGAGCACCGTGGCAATGATCACCAGCGCCGGGCTGAGGTAAATCCATGGTTCAAGGACGACGGTCATCCGCTTGCGCCACACCACCTCTGCCGGAACTGCCGCCACCTCTGTCATAGGCCCTTGCCCGGCAGGCGGCGCGTCCCCCGATTGGAACGCGCCGCCACCGCGACTGCTTACTTATGTTCCGCCATGTACTTCTGCTGTTCGCCGGTCAGATACGTGGCCCAGACATCGGCCACTTCCTTGGCGGTCTTCTTGCCCAGCAGCAGTTCCTGGAAGGCGGTAGGCACCATTGAATCATAGAACACGCCCAGATTTTCCAGATGCGTCGGCGGTGTCACCATCACATACTTGTCCGGGTTGTTGAGTTCGTCAAACCAGCCCTTGAACTGCTCGGTCTTGAAATGCTCGTCCTGCTCGGCACCCTTGTGGATCGGCATGACGCCCACCGTCTTGGCCCAGCCGAGGTTCTGCGGGCTGTCGAGCAGGAACGACATGAGCTTGAACGACTCCGCCTTGGCCGGGCTGTCGGACAGCATCGCCCAGCCGGCATAACCAAGTGCTGGATAAGCCTTGCCGCCCGGTCCCACCGGCCACGGCGCCACCGCGAAATCATCGGCGTTCATTTTTTCGGCGATGCCGATCAGGGCGTCCGGATCCTGGTTCAGCATGGCGCAGGTGCCGCTATAGAAGCCGGTGACCAGTTCGTTGAAGCCCCATGAGATGGAGTCCTTGGGCGCCCAGCCCTTCTGGTAGATGTCGGCCATCATCTGCAGGCCCTTGACCGAGCCTTCTTCGTTGAAGGTCGAGGTGCCGTCTTCGTTGAAGTAGCCGGCCTTGCCGCCCATGTTGTTGAGGAACTGCTGGATCGAACCAAAGGCACCGGGCCCGCCGCGCAGGCAATAGCCATACTTGCCATTGCCCAACGCCGAAATCTTCTCGGCATCCTTGGCGAATTCCTCCATCGTCGCGGGCGGCCCCGAAAGGCCCGCCTCGGCGAAGAGCTTTTTGTTGTAGAACATGGCATTGATGTAATAGCCGTAGGGGATCATGTATTGCGTGTTCTTGACGGTCGAGCCGAACTGCTTGGCGCGGTCGCCCAGTGTCGCGGCACCGGCCCAGTCCTTCATGTAGGGGCCGAGATCCTCAAGCTGGCCGTTGTTGGCGTAAAGGCCCATCCAGCGCTCGGGCATTTCCACGAGGTCCGGCGTTTCGCCTGCCTGCACCATTGACAGGAATTTCTCAAAGGCCTGGCCCCACGGCAGCGAAATCACCTCGACCTTGATATCGGGATTGGCCTTTTCGAATTCGGCGATCTGGCCTTTGAGGAATTCGGTGCGCGGCGGGCTGGTGATCACTTCCACCAGTTGCACCGTGGTTTCGGCGAAGGCCACGGTGGCGCCAAGTACTGCAAGCCCGGCACCAAGTAACATCGACGTCATAAGTTTCTTCATTGAGTCCTCCCTAGGTTTTAACACTTGTGGCAAAGGCTTTCTCCAGGTCGGCCCAGAGCATCTCCGGATCCTCGAGGCCGACATGCAGGCGGATGGCGCGCGGTGATACGCCGAAACGGTCGAAGGAGTTGACGCCGGGTGTCTGCGCCAGCGAGGCGGCAACCGGCACAATCAGACTTTCATGGCCACCCCAGCTGACGCCGAGACGGAAGAATTTCAGCGCGTCGGAAAACCGCGCCACGTCGACGCGTTCATCGACTTCGAAGGTGAACAACCCGGTGAAGCCCGCCAGCGTGGCGCGGCCCGGATGATTGGAATAGACCGGATGGTGCACCTTGGTGACCAAACCATGTTCGCGCAGTCTTGACGCGATCATCAGCGCACTGTCCATATGGCGGCGGATACGCAGCGGCAGGGTGCGAAGCCCGCGCGTCAGCAGGAAGGCCTCAAGCGGCGACAGCTTGGCGCCGAGGAACGGATGCGTCAGTTCATTGATCCTGGCGATCATCGCACTGGTGCCGGCGACCACGCCCGCCACGGTGTCGCTGTGCCCGCCGATATATTTCGACGCGGAATGAATGACCAGATCAACGCCATGGCTGATCGGCTTCTGGAACACCGGCGTCGCCCAGGAATTGTCGATCATGGTGACGATGCCCTGGTCCCGCGCCGCCGTGGTCAGCCGGGCGATGTCCTGCAACTCGAACACCATGGAGCTCGGGCTTTCGAGATAGAGCAGCCTGGCACCCGGCAATGCGGCTTCCACCGCTTCGGCATCGCTGCCATCGACGTAGTCGACCTTGATGCCGAAGCGCGGCAGCAGCTTTTCGAAAAACCGGTAGGCATCGCCATAGCAGTGCCGCACCGCGACGATGCGCTCTCCTGCCTTGACCACCGAGAGCACGGTGGCACTGATCGCCGCCATGCCGCTGGCAAAGCCGCGGGCTGCTTCAGCGCCCTCAAGGGCTGCAATGCGGCGCTCGAAATCATGGGTGGTGGGATTGTCGCCACGCGAATAGATGTAGCCGTTGCTCTGTCCGGCGAAGGCATTGCGCATCGCTTCAAAGTTTTTGAAAGTAAAAAGCGAGGTCTGGTAGATCGGGCCCACCACCGGGTCGTGTTCGTGCGCGGCATCGTCGCAGACGATGAGCGAGGCTTCGGCAATGGCAGCCTGCACCACTTGCGCATCAAGCTTCATCGGGAAAGGCCTCGCGGATTTCAAGCTCGACGGAATCGATCAGCTTCCAGACTTCGGCGCGCGCCGCATGCGGGTCGCGCCGGGCGATCGCCTCGAACATGCTGCGGTGAAACGGATGCGAGGCCGACGCGAAATCGGGCAGCGCCAGGGCGTTTTCCCAAAGCTGGTGCAGCAGGTCGCGCATCGACTGGATGAGCTGTGGAAAGAACGGATTTCCGGTGGCGTGATAGATTGACTGGTGGAATTGCCAATCCTCTTCGGAACCCCCACCTCGGGCATGGGCGGCTTCCATGGCAAGGAGTGCAGCCTCGACGTTAGCCAGATCCTCGGCGCTGGCCGACACGGCGCAGACCGCCGCCGCCTCGCCTTCAAGTGCCCGGCGTACTTGCAAAATTTGCAGCAGATTCTTCACCTTGGAGGGCCTGGCCAGCACCAGCGGCACATGCAGCAGATTGGGGCTGACGGCGACCCTGAGATAGACGCCGCTGCCCTGCCGCATCTCGACGATGCCCAGTGCCTCCCAGCGCTTCAACGCCTCGCGCAAAGTCGAACGCCCGACCCCCAGCACTTTGCACAGGACCCGTTCGCTCGGCAGCTTGCTGTTGGGGCCGATGGCGGCGTGGTCGACGTAGGCGGCGAGCGAATCGAGTACCGCCGAATCGAGCGACTTGGGCCTGATCGGCTTCAGCAGGCCTCGCGTGTCGTTACGGCTGGTGCGATTGGTGGTCATGGAGTCTCAACGGTCAGCTTGTCAGACCAGTTGAGGATCAACCGAAATGCCAAGGTCCGTCAAGTGTCATTGCGTCCCACTGTCCACCGCGACACCCTTCTTCTGATTGCCAAGGAACGTGCATCGAGGCAGGGCTGTTGCGCGATCCGGAGTTATCGTCCACAAACACCCGTCCTGTCTCAGGAGGTTTCAATGTCCAGTATGTTTTCCCTTGATGGCCGGGTGACCGTGGTCACCGGCGCCTCGCGCGGCCTGGGTTATGCCATGGCGGAAGCGCTCGCCCAGAACGGCGCCCGGGTCATCATCACCGGCCGCGACGTGACGGCCCTGCGTGAGGCCGCCGCCAGGATCGGTGCCGAAGCCATGGCTTTCGATGTCACCGATGCCCAGGCCTCGCGCGCCGCACTGGAGGATGTGGCCCGCCGCCATGGCCGTCTTGATGTGCTGGTGAACAACGCCGGCATCCAGCACCGCCGCCCGCTCACCGAATGGGAGGACGAGGATTTCGACCGCGTCGTCGCCACCAATCTTTCCGCCTGCTTCCGCCTGTCGCGTGATGCCGCCCGCCTGATGCTGCCCAACAAATTTGGCCGCATCATCAATACCGGCTCGGTCGCCGCCATCCTGGGCCGCCCCACCATCCATGCCTATGTGGCGGCCAAGGCCGGTCTCCATGGGATAACCCGCTCCATGGCCGCTGAACTGGGCCGTCACGGCATCACCGTCAACGGGCTGGCGCCCGGCTATTTCGCCACCGAGCTCAATACCGCACTCCTCAACGACGAGGCTTTCACCAAATGGGTGGAGCAGAGAACCCCGGCGGGGCGCTGGGCCAAGCCCTCGGAACTGGGCGGCGCCGCCGTGTTCCTGGCGTCCGACGCGGCAGCCTATGTCAACGGCCACATCCTGGCGGTGGACGGCGGGCTTTCGGTATCGCTGTGAGCCAACGGTCCTTGCATTGACCGCCTCCAGAGCACGGCGTTTCACGTGAAACAATTCCTAGGAACATAAACCGCGCATGAAATCAGCACGTTACGGATCGCCTTTTGCACGCCAAAGGCTCGATCCGCGGCGCGAAATCATCGCAAAACGGCGTCATTTTCACGCCATTCTGGCGTCAGATTGCTGCCATGATACTTGACCCGGTCAAGTATCGGCATTTTGCCGGGGGAATGGGACCGGTGCGGCCGGCAACTGCCGG
>JBKJQD010000159.1:0-4461 GCA_046594125.1 Aestuariivirga sp. | reverse complement strand
AATCATCGCTGTTCCATTTCGACCAACCTATCAAGCAGCCGAGTTGGATGTAAAAGTTTCTGTGTGGGAGAAGGCTGGCTACGTTTATCGGCCAGCCAAGGCGACCGTTTTCGAAGTGTAACAATAGGAACCGTACGCTCACACCTTAGTTGCTTCCATTCAGCCCAGCCCATTGCGTATCATCGACCTCCACGCCGTTGGCCAAGGCATCGCGATACTGCTCCCAGCGTATTTCGCCGGGGAGCAGTACGCCATCGCCTGAGGCCTTGAGTGCGGCGACGAGGCCATTGAAGCGGGTGTGGTAGGTTTCGATGTCCATCCAGCGCGTCACATCGAGCGCCATGAAAAAATGGCCATTGCCGCCGCTGCGGGCGAAGTCGCTGTACATGGAGGCAACGCCATCGCCCACGCCGGCACCGGTCAGCACACCGGCCAGGATTTCGACGAGCAGCGACAGGCCGTAGCCCTTGGCGCCGCCGAAGGGCAGCAGGGCGCCTTCGCTAACTTTGCGCGCATCGGTGATGGGATGGCCTTCCGCATCGATGGCCAGTCCCGCAGGCAGGGGCTGGTTGGTGGCGATGTGCTCGCGCACCGTCGAACCGGCAAGACCGCTGGTCGCCATGTCAAAAAGCAAATGATCGCCATTGCGGCGGGGTGCGCCGAAGGCGAAGGGATTGGTGCCGAGCACCGGCTTGATGCCGCCATGGGCCACGACTTTCGGAAACGAGTTGCTCATGGCCAAGCCGATCATGCAGGCATTGGCCGCCATGTTCACATAGTAAGCTCCGGCGCCGAAGAAATTGCTGTTGCATACGCCAGCGATGCCGACGCCGTGGCGCTTCGCCATGGCGATGGCGAGGGTCATCGCGTGTTCGCCGGCATGATAACCGAAACCGCCGCCGCCTTCGCAGCGCGCGATACTGGGGGCCAGTTGATCATCGAGCACGATGGCCTTGCCATCAAGCACGCCCGCCGCCATGCGTTTCAGATGGATGGCGATGCGCTCGATGCCGAAGTTGTGGCGGCCCACCATCTCGCACCAGACCATGTGCCGCGCCGTGGCGGCCGCCTGAGGCAGGCTGGCACCTCCCGCCACCAACACGGCGCTGATCCTGGCTTCGAGATCGGGAGCCTTGACGCGCATGGTTCAGGAGGTGATGCGGTGCAACACCGCGAGGCTGGCACCGAACATCGGTGCCGGATCGGAAAGTGATAGCAGCGGCAGCACCGGCACCGTGGTGGTAACGCTCTTGAGCCAGCCCCATAGCGATAACTCGCCGCGCTTGTGTAATTCGAGGAAGCCCATGAAATCGCGCAGCGGATACCACAGGCGCAATTCTTGGCCGTTCTGTTTGGCAGCCGGTATGGCTTGCCCGGTCAAGTGGCAATAGACGATGAGATCAATCGGCACGCCGGCCCGGCGCACCAGTTCCTGGGCGGCGGTGAAGCGGGCATTGACTTCGATGATCTTCAGCTTGCCATCGCGCGTGTCGAGCTTGAACTCGATGTTGCCCAGCCCCTTGAGGCCTACCTGTTCGAAGAATCTGGCGCCCGCTTCCGCCGTTTCGGGCAGCCAGCCGGTCTTGTGAAAACAGGCATTGCCGCGGTTCACCGGCCAGCGCCGGATGACACTCTTGGTGAAGTGGAACAGGCTGCGGCCATCGGGTGTGCGATAGGTGTAGTAGCTGCTCAATTGTGAATCGGGGCCGGGAATCATTTCGACGATGAAGACGCTGATGCCGTTTTCCCAGGCCTGGCGCACCTTGGCTTTCAGTTCGTCGAAGCTGCTGTCGACAATGAACAGCTTCTTGCGGAACACAGCTGAAAATTTGTGCGACTGGATCGGCTTCACAGCCACCGGAAAACGCACCTGGTTTTTGATTACCGCCAGATCGGCTTCGTCGCGCACTTGCCAGTGCTGGGGCGCATCGATACCCGCCTTCCGCGCCATGTCGAGGGTCTGCATCTTGTCGAGGAAGCCATGCTGTAATTCGGCATCGGCATCGTCGAGGATATAGCGCTCCTTGAGCAGGCCGCGGTGCGCGCTGACGAATTCGATGGCGTCGTCACTCAGCGCCAGCACGATATGACCGTCGAGACGGCGGTCGCTGCCGAGCAGGAGCTGTTTCCAGTAGGTCTGCAGCTTTTCGCGTTTGGGAATTGCAAAGGCCTCGCGGCAATAGCGTGAATACATGGCCCAGCAGGTGGCGCCGCCACTGGCCCGGACCGGGATGCCGAGACGGCCAAGATGGCGGGCGATGGACAGGCCATTTTCCTTGCCGCCGAGCAGCAACAGAGGTGTCACCGTGTTGATCGTCATGCCGCCGCCATGCGCAAATGTGCGAGGGATTGCGTCTCGCGCCAGGCAGACTGCCCGGCAAGTGTGAAAAGATGTTCAACGAGGACGGCTGCAACCGACGGCCCCGGCTGGCGATTGGCCACCAGATCATGGTGATGCAATCCCGGAGTGGTGTTGACCTCGCCGATCAGACCGTTGTCACGGGTCAGCGGGCGGGCAATGTCGCGGGCCAGGATGTCGATCCCGGCAAAGCGCACGCCCAAGGCCCGCACCAGCCTGGCACAATTGACAATGGTTTCAGCATGGACGCTGTTGCGCACCACGACATTCTCCGTAAGCGTGTTTTCGTTGACGGCGCGCTTGACGATGATGGTCTCTCCCTTGGCCGGAACCGAGCGGGGCAACAAATCTTGCGCCGCGAGATAGAGCCTGGCGTCGCGGTCGAGCCGCAGCGGGCTCAACGCCGTGACCGGCCGCAGCAGCAGCCGCTGGCGGTTTTCGGCGGCCACCAGATCCGCAATGCTGTGACGGCCATCGCCGGTCACTCGTGGCGGATCGCGGCGGATGGCGTCGATGAACTGGCCGTCGAGAAACAGCAGGCGGTAGGAGTGGCCTTCGATCTGTTCCTCGGCAATCAAGTCGGCATCGAAGCGCGCCGCCGACAGCGCCGCGAAGCGCAGCGCCGCGGCCGCCGTGATGCCGGTGGTGACGCCGCGCCCGCCGCCGGTGCCCGACGCCGGCTTGATGACCAGCGGCCGTCCAGAACTTTTGAGCAGCGCCAGGGCCTTGCTCATGCCTGTGACCCGGAAGCGCACATGCTCCGGAACCGCAAAGCCCTGCTCGGCCATCAACCGGTAGGTCAGTGCCTTGTTGCCCATCAGGTCGAGAGTCAGATGGTCATCGAGGCGCACTTCGGGGCCGCGCACCAGAATGGTTGTGCCGCCACGGGTCAGGCGGTGGAAGCCGCCATCCCATTTTTCGCAAACGGCACCGGTTTCCTGTGCCACTTTGGGCCAGTACTCGTCATAATACCTGCGCCGCAGTTCCTGGAACTTCACCTGTGCCAAAATGGCTGGCACATCGAGAAGGCGGGAGCCGCGAAAGAGGTTACGCGTGAATGTGGAAACCAGGCCCATGATGGTGTGTCGATCCTATTCAACCAGGCAATGGTCGGCGGCGAGCTGGCGGTCAACCCACTCATTGGAGAAATGCCCGGCCTTTACATCGGACACATATTGCTGAAGGTTGGCGCGGTGGGATCGCAGGCGCATGATGGTTTCCTCGGCTACTTCGCGGCGCACCACGGCGATGCCGCTCGTATCAGCGATGATGATGTCGCCGGGATTGACGACGATGCCGCCGCAACTGACCGAATAGTTAAGCTCGCCGGGGCCGCGATGCAGCGGGCCAAAGGGCGTCACACCGCGGGCGAAAACAGGCAGCCCCGCGTCCTTCAGCCCGGGCAGGTCACGCACCAGCCCGTCGACGATAAAACCCGCAATTCCCAAGTGTTTTGCCTTGTTGGCCACGAGATCGCCGAGCACCGCGTTACGCTGGCTGCCGCTGGTATCGACGACCACGACATCGCCGGGCCTGGCCGCATCGAGGGCCTTGTGGACCATCAGATTGTCGCCGGGAAACACCTTGACGGTCAGCGCCGGGCCGATCAGCGCGGTTTCGTTGACGACGTTGTGGATTTCCGGGCTCATCGTGTACATGCGATTGAGAATGTCGGAAATGTCCGGCGTCTCGAAATCGCGGAACAGGGCAGTGAGGGAGGCTGGCGGACGCTCAATGTCGAGCTTGATGCGGAAACCGGGACCCGGAGTCATTTCGGACGATTTCGGTCGTTCGTTGGCGCCGCCGGTTTGGTTCTTGTTAGCGAAAGTACTGGAGATGATGGCCATGGCACGGGACCCCGTTGCAGGTTGAATTGACGCTAACCGCATTGCAGCCGCCATGCCATATCAGCTCCCTGCCAGGCGCATCCGGGTTGCAGTGTTAACGCTTTCTTGCCGGCCTGTGCCGGAGATAGAATATGCGCTTTCAGGGGAGCACACCGATGAGTCTTGAAAGCGATATCGCGCAATTGATCCTCCAGGAGGAGCGGCTGCGCTTGGTACATTTCGATGAAGCCGATGCCTGGACGCTCGGCAGCCGCA
>JBKJQD010000037.1:0-3344 GCA_046594125.1 Aestuariivirga sp. | reverse complement strand
TGACCATGCCCACCACCACGAAGAGAGCGATGATCGACAGCAGCACCACAATCTCCTGCCCATAGCCCCCGATGAAACGCTGGAAGCCAGTACGCCCGGGCTGTGCCGCAGCAATGGACACACTCATGCCGCGGTCTCCTTGGCGTAGCTTTTCGTCATTTCGGCGCCGACGGTCTCGGCAGTTGCCTGTGGCTTGTCGAATTCCGCCACGATGCGTCCGCCGTTCATCACCAGCACCCGGTCGCTCATGCCGAGGACTTCAGGAAGCTCGCTGGAGATCATCAGGATCGCCATGCCTTCGCCCGCGAGCTTCCGCATCAGCAGGTGAATCTCCGCCTTGGCGCCGACATCGATGCCGCGCGTCGGCTCGTCCATGACGAGGATGCGCGGATTGGTGGCCAGCCATTTGCCCAACACCACCTTCTGCTGATTGCCGCCCGACAATTGCCGGACGATCTGCTCGGGTCCGCGCGCCCTTATGCCGAATCTGGCAATCGCCTTGCGGGCCTCTTGCGCCATGCGGCCGGTATCGATCAGGATGCCGCGCGTCAGGCGGCGGAGATTGGCGAGCGCCACGTTCTCGGCAATGGATTGCGATTTGATCAGGCCCTGGGAGCCACGGTCCTCGGGGATATAGGCGATCCCCAAGTCACGCGCCGCCTCGGGGCTGGCAATGTGAACGGGTTTGCCATCGATAAGAATTTCGCCGGAGGTGGCCGGTGTGATACCGAAGATGGTGAGTGCGGTCTCAGTGCGCCCTGATCCGACGAGACCGGCGAGCCCGAGGATTTCGCCGCGTTTCACGGAAAGCGAAATATCCCGCACCACGTTACGATAACAGACATTGCGCAATTCCAATGCCACCGCGCCGGCCTCGCCTTGCTGCGGTGGATAGAGCTTGTCGACGGGGCGGCCCACCATGAGCGACACGAGGCGGCTTTCGTTCACCTCGCCGATGTCCATCGTGCCGACATGGGCGCCATCGCGCAGCACGGTGACGCGGTCGGCCAAGGCAAAGATTTCCGGCATGCGATGGCTGACATAGATGATCGACACGCCCCTGGCCTTGAGGCTGCGCACGATGTCCATGAGCCGCCGGACATCGGCCTCGGCCAGCGCCGCCGTCGGCTCGTCCATGATCAGCACACGGGCATCCTGGGCCAGGGCGCGGGCGATTTCGATGCGCTGCCGGTTGGCCACCGACAGGCTGGCCACCTTCTGGTCGATGTCCAGTTCATGGCTGTCGAGGCTGTCGAGCAGTTCCCGCGAGCGGCGGCGCATCATCGTCCAGTCGAGTGTGCCATAGGGCGTCTTGGGTGCTTGGGCCAAGAAGATGTTTTCGGCGACCGTCAATTCGGGAAACAGCAGCAGTTCCTGATGGACGGTGGCGATCCCCGCCGCATGGGCCTCGCGTGGCGAAGCAAATCGGATGATGTTGCCGTTGACCTTGATCTCGCCGCTGTCGGGCTGGTGCAGCCCGGCCATGATCTTGATCAAGGTGGATTTGCCCGCCCCATTTTCGCCGAGCAAGGCGTGAACTTCACCGGAGCGCACGTCGAAGGAGACGTCCGACACAGCCTTGATGCCGGCGAAGGACTTCGATACGCCACGCAGTTCGATGGGAAGTGTCATGTGCGGGTTGCCCAAATGCCGCCGTTTACAGGCAGCCGTTCATGAGCAATAATAAACATTGATGAGCGAAAAACGTCAAGCGAGTCGTCGAGGCCTCGCCCGCCACCGTCCGCCGCGATATCGCCAAGCTCCATGCCTCAGGCATGGTGCGCAAGGTGTTTGGCGGCATCGCGGCAGCCGAGTCGCTCAGCGGCCTTGAGCGACTTTCCGCAAGACCATTCGAGGAAAACCAGATGCTCGGGGTGGCGGCCAAAAAAGCCATCGCCGAAGAGGCGGCAGGTCTGGTGCGCGATGGTGACTCGCTCAGCATCCATGGCGGCAGCACCTGCTATCTCCTCGCGCTGCTGCTGGCCCAGCGCAATGTCCGCATTTTCACCAATTCCATGCCGCTCGCCGCGACGTTGTGGCAAAACGGCACCTGCCAGTTCACCTTGGCTGGCGGCGATCTCTACCGCGAACCCGCCGTGCTGCACGCGCCGTCATCGGCACCGCCGGAATTCTACGCCTCGAAATTCTTCCTCGGCGCCCAGGCGATCACCCAGGCCGGCATGTTCGAATCGCATCCACTGATCGTGCGCGAGACGGAAATGCTGCTGACCCGTGCCGGCGAAGTCATCGTCCTCGCCGACAGCCGCAAGTTCGGCCTGCGCGCCCGCTATCCGGTTCTGCCGCTCAGCCGAATCGGCACGCTGATCACCGACGCCAGCATTTCCGACGCCAACCACCGCAGTCTCACGGAAGCAGGTATCAAGGTGATCGTCGCCCGCGCCGCCGGTGACGGCGAACGATATTGAAGGGGAAATGCAGTGGATCGAACCGGTTACAATCCTCTCCATCACCGGCCTTGCACCGGAGGCCCAGCCGGGACGGCGGGGTCAAGTTTTTCGTCAGGAAGCTACATAGACAGCTGCTGCATTTTGCGAAAGCACCGCTGTTGGGCATCTCTCACTCCACCTCCATTTTGACCGGCCAACTCCGCGCCGTGTGCCTCACGTAAGCTATCCGGATTTCGGATTCTTTGGGCTGATAGATGATGCGGTAGGGGTAGCGGATGAGCGTAGTGGTGCGCAGCGGGGGAAAGTCGGTTTCCCGGCCAGAGAAGGGATGGGCTGCAAGGCGCGCGATAGTAAATTCTATGGCGCGGGCGACTTTTGTGGCGGCGGCCGGATTGCGAGCTGCGAGATATGTGAGGATGCGGTCGATTTCGACTGCGGCTTGCGGAGCGTACCCGCATCAGCGTTGGCGGTTGAAGATCGCCGCAATGTCCGCATCGGAGGCGAAATTTCCGGCGTCAATGTCGGCAAGCGCTTCGGTCACCGCAATGCGCTCATCGCCGCTCAGGGCATAGATGACGGAGTGTTCTTTCTCAATCTCCGCTGCCGTACGGATGAGCTCGTCCCGCGCCGCTTTGGGCCGGGATTTGGCGCGTTCAAGCAGATCGGCGAGAGTGCTTTCCATGGCGACAAGGTAGCATATTTTGAAAAGGCTCTCAATTACAAAGCGCGGTGCCCGTGATCCGTTGTTGCTGCATCCTGCCCCAACTTGGCCCGGATTTGGCTTGATAGACGCGCCATGATGAAAAAGCTTTTCTTAGCCGCGATGCTGATCGCGTCCGTCCTCGTCTCTGGCGCCCATGCCCAGACGCTCGATTCCTCCACCCATCGCATCGAGTGGAAAGTGATGAACCGCTTCCGGCTGTTCCGCGATCCGGC
>JBKJQD010000426.1:0-6486 GCA_046594125.1 Aestuariivirga sp. | reverse complement strand
TAACGATCAGCACCGTCGAGGCGGCGTTGATTTCCGGAGACACGCCGCGGCGCACCAGCGAATAGACCTTCACCGGGAAGGTCACCGTTTCCGGCCCGCTGGTGAAAAAGGTGATGACGAAGTCATCAAGCGACAGGGTAAAGGCCAGCAAAGCACCAGCGATCAAGCCCGGCTTCATGAATGGCACGATGACATTCCAGAAGGTCTGCAATTCGCTGGCGCCTAGATCTTTGGACGCCTCCTCAAGCTGGCGGTTGAAGCCGACGAGACGCGAGCGCACCACCACGGTGACGAAGGGAAAGCAGAAGGACACATGGGCGATGACGATATTGGAGAGGTTCAGGGGCCACGGCATGGCGACCACCGAACTCATCATGCCCGTCTGGTTGAAGAACATCAGCATGGCCACACCCATGCAGATTTCCGGAATGACAATGGGCAGCACCATGAAGCCTTCATAGGCGCTTTTGAAGGGAAAGCGGTAGCGCCACAGCAGCAGCGCCACAAGCGTACCGATCAGCGTCGAGATGAGCGTTGCCAGGAAGGCGATCACCAGCGAATTGGTGAGCGCCTCGATCAGCGCGCTGTTGTTCCAGGCCTTGACATAATTATCGAAAGTGAAGCCGCGCCAGATGATGCCGCGCTTGTCGGTGTTGAAGGAAAAGGCGATGAGCGTCACGATCGGCGCATAGAGCAGGAAGAAGATCACGCCGAAGAGGATTTTCAGCCACAGCCTGTTGCCATAGTCGAGAGGCCCCTGCCCCAGTTTCAGTTGCGCGGCCATCAGACGTCCACTCCCTTGCTGCGGCGGGCGAGGAGTGATCGCAGCGCCAGTGCGCCAAAAGTTGCATACATCAGCAGGAACGACAGGGCCGAGCCGAAGGGTGCGTTGTTGGCGGACTTGAACTGGGACTCGATCACGTTACCGATCATTTCGGCATTGGCGCCGCCCAGCAGGTTCGGTGTCAGGAAGGAGCCGAGGCACGGGATGAACACCAGGATCACACCTGAGATGATACCCGGCATGGTGAGTGGCACGGTGACACGCAGAAAAGTCGCGAACTGCGATGCGCCGAGATCGAGGCTGGCCTCGAGGTAGGCCTTGTCGAGGCGCTCGATGGTGGCATAGAGCGGCAGCACCATGAAGGGCATGTAGACATAGACCAGGCCGAAGACCACGGCGAAATTGTTGTAGAGCATTTCGTAGGGGCCAAGTCCCACCCAGCCAAGCCCCATATTGACATAGCCCTGGGTGCGGAACACGGCGATGAGCGCATAGGTGCGGATCAGCAGGTTGATCCAGAACGGCAGGATGACGAACAGCAGCAGCAGCGGCTTCCAGCGTTCGGGCGCGAAGCAGATGCCAAAGGCTATGGGATAGGCGGTCGCCAGGCAGAGCACAGTCGCGATGGCGCTGATCCAGATCGATTTCCAGATGATCGACAAATACAGCCATTCGAATGACCGGATGTAGTTTGCAAAGCCGGTGAAGTAGTCAATGCCGGTGATCGATATCTGACCATCGACCATGGCCTTGCTGCTGAACGACAGCACGAAGAGAAAACCGAGCGGCACGACGAAGAAGACCACGAGCCATAAAGTCCCCGGCGTGGCCAGGGTCCAGAACACTTTTCGGCTGTCTTTCCAGTTGTCCAAGATGAAGCAACTCCCCCTTTTTGTTCCACCCGCGGGAAGAGCCTAGCCCAGCGCAGGCCGGCTCGGCAACCCGGCAGGCGCTTATAACTTCGCCAGCGCCCGGCCCACCGCCGCGATGGCGATATCGGCGTGCTGGCGCTGGAACACGATGGGCGGGCGGATTTTGAGGATGTTTCCGAGCTTGCCCTCGCCGCCCATCAGCACACCTTCGTCGCGGATGAGATTGAGCAGACGCGGCAGTTCGCGGTCCGCTGGCTCCAGCGAGGTGCTGTCGCGCACCAGTTCGACGCCGATGGCAAGACCTACGCCGCGCACGTCGCCGATGATGGCGTGGCGCTGCATCAACGCCATGAGGCCGGCCCTGAAATATGCGCCCGTCTCGCGGGCGTTGGCCACCAGGCCTTCATCGCGGATGACATCAAGGACAGCGGTCCCCGCCGCGCAGGCGACGTTGTTGCCGCCGAAGGTCGAGAAGAACGGGCCGGATTTCAGGAAATGCGCCAGAATTTCCGGCCTGGTGATCACCGCGCCCAGCGGATGGCCATTGCCTGCCGGCTTGCCGATGGTGACGAAATCCGGCACCACGCCATGGTGGCGGTGGCCCCAAAAATCGCTGCCCATGCGGCCAAAACCCGATTGCACTTCATCGGCGATGAACAACCCGCCCGCCGCATGGACCTTGGCGGCAATGCTCAAGAGATAGCCAGGCGCCACATCGAGAATGCCGTTCGACATGAAGGCCGAGTCGACGATGAACGCCGCCACGCCGAGGCCATTTGCATCAAGATCGGCGATCAGCGGATCGGCGAGACCCGCATAGTTCAGCACCAGATCGGGATCACCGCGCCGCCAGGTGCCGCGATAATCATCGGGTGGCGGCAGCAGGCGGATGTGCGGCGCGTGCCAGTTCTCGGGCGCATTGGATGGCGAAAACGCATCAATGGCCTCGCTGATACCGTGATAGGCGAAGTCCATGGCCAGCCCGCCGCGCTTTTCTGTCCAAGCCTTGGCCATGCGCCAGGCAAGATCATTGGCTTCGCTTCCCGAATTGACGAAGACCACAGCCGAGAGGCTTGCATCGCACAGCGCTGTCAGGCGCTCGGCATAGCTGACACTCTGGTCGGTGATGTAACGCGTGTTGGTGTTCAGCGTGCGCGCCTGACGGACAATGGCCTCGGTCACGTAAGGGTGGCAGTGACCAACCGTTGGCACGTTGTTGTAGCAGTCGAGGAAGGCGCGGCCAGTGGAGTCATGCAGCCAGACACCCTCGCCGCGCACGATGTGCAGGGGCGGATCATAGAAGACGTAGAGCTTGTCACCCATGGCCCGGCGCCGCCTCGATATGATATCATCCGTAGGCTGACGAAAGTCCTGCTTCGGAGGAAACGACGCGGCGCGGCGGATGACGGCCTGGAACTCGGCGCGCCGCGCGCCTTGCAGTTCTGCGAAAAGCGGGACACAGCGGTGGTTGAACTGCTCGCCATGGTCCCAGGGCATCACGCCGCTGGCATGGCGCAGGGCCTCGATCAGCGCGGTCATCAGCAGGCGCACCTCGATCATGTCGAGGATGACATCGGCCTCGTCCTCATCGATGCGCGTCAGGCTGGTATAACCGCGGATGAAATCGAAAATGATGGCGGCATTGTCGAGGCCGAGGTTGATGAAATCGGCGAGCGCATTGGCAATGTCCTGCACCAGCGGGGCGTGGACGATGTCGCCAAAATCGATGATGCCGGTGATCGGCCCGCCGTCAACAGCAAGAGCATTGAAGGGGTGAACGTCGCCATGGATGATCTGGCTGCGGAGCTTCGCAAGGCGCGGCACGGTGATGGCGCGGTGATGCTCAAGAATGCCTTGAGCCAGCGGCTGCGAGGCGGGCGGAAGATGACTGATCTGACCGGCGAGGTCCGCCGCATATTGTGTGTCCCAGACGAGACGGCGGGTGGCCGGGCCACCGTGAATGAAGCCACGCAGGGCGACACCAAGCCGCGCCACCATCCTGCCGGTCTCGGTTATGCGTTCCTTCGGCAATGCCGCATCGCCCAGCACATCGCCGGGCAGCCAGGTCAGCAGCATGGTGCGATAGGACTGGCCTTCATGAGTCAGCCGCGCTGCTGCTTCGCCCGATTTCGCCCGTTGCAGCCGTGGCACCGGCAGGCTGGGGTCCACCCTGGCGATATGCTCAAGCGTTGCTGCCTGACAATCGATGATGGCATCGCCCTCATCCGGATTGCAGAGTTTGAAGACATAGCGTGCGCCATCGGCGGCACTCACCTTGAAATTCTGGTCGCGTTCACCGGAGAGCTCTTGCCATGACCCGGTGATACCGTGGCTTGCCGCGAGTTGGCCCTCAAGCAGTGACTTTGGCAGGCTGGGTGGTCTCAGGTTTTTGTGCATGCGGAAATACTTTTGAGAATGGGAAACGGCAGCGGGCGGCGCCGATATAGCACCGCCCGCCAGTCAATGTGAAAGGGATCAGGCCGCCTTGATGCGCGTCCAGATTTCGTCGCGTACCTTGTTGGCTTCTTCGCCGAGATACTGCACGGCCTCGCACTTGCTGAGGACTTCGTCGGGTGGGAAGATGGCCGGATTGCTGGTGTAGGCATCGTCCATCTTGGCACGCGCCGCGCCGTTGGGCGTGGCATACTGGATAGTGGTGGCAATCGCCTTGCCAACATCGGCGTCGAGCAGAAAGTTGATGAAGGCGTGGGCGTTGCCGGGATGGGGGGCGCCGGTTGGAATGGCCAGCGTATCCTGCCAAAGCTGCGAGCCTTCGGTTGGAACGGCATAGGCCAGATCGGCGTCCTCGGCCATCACCTGGGCGATGTCGCCGTTATATTCCTCACAAAGATCGACTTCGCCCGATGCCAGAAGGTCCTGGCCGTTGTCGGGCGCGAAAACCTTGATATTCTTCTTCTGGGCGATCAGCAGTTCCTCGACCTTTTTCAACTCAACCATATTGGTGGAGTTGAAAGAATAGCCGAGATACTTGAGGGCCACGCCAAGGACATTTGTCGCGTCGCTCAGCAGCGAGATCTTGCCGGCATACTTGTCACTTTCGAGCAGCCACTTCCAGCTATCGACCGGGCCTTCAACCTTGGATTTGCGGTAGCCCACGCCAATGGTGCCCCAAGTATAGGGCAAGGAAAATTTGCGGCCCGGATCAAACGCCGCATCCTGGAAGCGCTTGTCGATATTGGCGAAGTTGGGAATCTTGGAATGATCCAGCGGCTGGACGATATTGGCCTTGATCATGCGTTCGAGCATGTCGTTGGTCGGCACGATGACGTCATAGCCGGGATTGCCGCCCTTGAGCTTGGCGAAGAGTTCGTCGTTGTCGGCGAAAAGATCGAGCTTCACTTCGATGCCGGTGGCGGTGTTGAAATCGGCAAGTGTGGTTTCGCCGATATAGGTGTCCCAGTTGTAGAAGTTCAGTTTCTTCTCTTCGTCCGCCATGGAGAAGCGCGGCAGCAAAGTAAGGCCGGCAAACATGGCGCCGCCGCCTTTCAGCAGCGAACGGCGGTTGGTTTTAAAGCGGGGAACAAATGTCGTCATATCGGAAAGCCCTCTCGTTGGTCTGGACAGTGGCACCGCGCGCGTTTCGTCTGTTTTCCGGTACCGGTTATCGGCTGAACGCCGCATGGGCCAGAACCTAGCCCTCCCATTGCGGCGTTCAACTCAATTTGAATTAAGTCTTGACGGCATCACGCCATTTCGGACTTGACGGTCTGATAGGTGGCGTCGAGCGCCAAGCGCGCCAGCCGCACCAGTTCGTCGATCTCCTTCTTGGTGATCACGAAGGGTGGCGCCAGCACCATGGTATCCCAGCAGGCGCGCATGATCAGCCCATTCTTGAAACAATTGTCGCGGCAAATGGTTCCGACCCGGCCCGAATCCTTGAAACGGCTGCGCTTGGCCTTGTTGCTCGACAGTTCGATGGCGCCGATCAGCCCCATGGAACGGGTCTCGCCGACAATCGGGTGGTCGTGGAGGCTGGCCAGGGCCTTGCTAAAATAGGGACCCAGCTCGCGCACCCGGTCAACAAGCTTCTCGTCCTCGATGATCTGGATGTTCTTCAGAGCGACGGCAGCCGCCACCGGGTGTCCGGCATAGGTCATGCCATGGTAGAATTCGCCGCCCAGTTCGAAAAAATCCTTGAGCAGGTGATCGGCGAAGGCGACAGCGCCAATGGGCTGGTAGCCTGACGACAGGCCCTTGGCCATCGGCACGATGTCGGGTTCGAAGCCCAGCGACTGGAAGCCCCACCAGTTGCCGGTGCGCCCAAAACCGCAGATCACTTCGTCGGAGATAATCAGGATGCCGTATTTGCGGCAGATACGCTGCACTTCCGGCCAATAGGTCGATGGCGGGATGAGCACGCCGCCTGCCCCCTGGATCGGCTCGCCGATGAAGGCGGCCACATTGTCGGGTCCGACCTCGAGAATCTTCTTCTCGACAGCCGCCGCTGCGTCGAGGCCGAAATCCTCGGGCGTCTTGTCGCCGCCGAAGTCGTACCAGTAGGGCTGCTGCACATGATGGAAGCCGGGGAATTCGGTGCCGACCTGCTCGTGCATGCCCTGCATGCCGCCCAGATTGGCGGCCACCATGGTCGAGCCGTGATAGCCGCGCGTCCTGGCAATGAAGTGCTGGCGATAGGGCTTGCCCTTCAATTTCCAGTAGTGGCGCACCCAGCGCACGACGGTGTCGTTGGCTTCCGAGCCGGAATTGGTGAAGAAGATATGCTTGAAGCGATCCGGCATCACCGAGGATATCTTGGCGGCGAGTTCGGTGGCGGGCACCGTCGTGGTCTTGAAGAAGGTGTTGTAATAG
>JBKJQD010000361.1:0-3765 GCA_046594125.1 Aestuariivirga sp. | reverse complement strand
TATAGACACCAACCGCGAGGTCGGGGGTATAGCCGATGAACCAGGCGTCCTTTTCTTCGTTCGAGGTGCCGGTCTTGCCGGCCACCGGCTTGCCGACGGCCAGAAGTTTCTTGCCGGTGCCGCGCTGCACCACGCCCTCCATCATCGAGGTGATCTGGTAGGCGGTATAGGGGCTCATCACCTGCTCGCGGTCATCAAGCAGTTCCGGTTCAGGCAGGCCCTCGGTGTAAGTAGCGGCCTTGCAGGTGGGGCAATCGCGGTTGTCATGGCGGAAAATGGTTCGGCCATAGCGGTCCTGGATGCGATCAATGAGGGTGGCCTCGATCTTCTTGCCGCCATTGTCGATCATCGAATAGGCGGTGACCATCTTGAGCAGCGTGGTTTCACCGGCCCCCAGCGCCATGGCCAGCTGCATCGGCAGCTTGTCGTAGATACCGAGGCGCTGGGCGAGATCGGCGATCTTGACCATGCCCAGTTCATCGGCCAGACGCACTGTCATGACGTTGCGCGACTGCTCGATGCCGCGGCGCAGCGTCGAGGGGCCGAAGAACTTGTCCTGATAGTTTTTCGGCTTCCACAGCTTGCCGTCCGGCATCTTGAATTCGATGGGGGCGTCGAGCACCACGGAGGCTGGCGAATAGCCATTGTCGAGGGCTGCCGCGTAAACGATGGGCTTGAATGACGAGCCGGGCTGGCGCATCGCCTGGACGGCGCGGTTGAACTGGCTCTTGCCATAGGAAAAGCCGCCGACCAGCGACAGCACGCGGCCGGTATGCGGGTCCATGGCGACAAGGGCGCCCTCGACGTCGGGCATCTGCACCAGGTGCCAACGCGCCGGATCGCGGCTTGGAGCCACGTAGATGATGTCACCCGGCGCCAGCACCTGCGCCACGGACTTGATTTCGGATCCGAGTTTGGTGCCGTCGTCATAGGCCCTGGCCCAGGCCAGAAGCTCCAGCGGCACCTTGACGGTTTCGCGTTCGGCGGACTGGCTGCCATCGGGATTGGTCTTGGGCTGTAGACCGGCGGTTGCCTCCGCTTCGGCAACTTCGGTGACAATGCCAAGGCGCCACGGGGCGACATCAGGCGGCACCCGCTGGTCCTTGAGCAACAGGCCCCAGTCACCGGTCAGTTCCACCTTGTGGATCGGGCCGCGATAGCCGCGCTTGCGGTCGAAGGCGATCAAGCCGCGGGCCAGCGACTGCCGGGCAAAAATCTGCAGCTTGGGATCGAGCGTGGTGCGCACCGACAGGCCGCCCTTGTCGAGCTTGTCCTTGCCGAACATGCCGATCAATTGGCGGCGCACCTCTTCGGAGAAGGACTCAGCGGCAAACAGTTGTGCGCCGAAGGGCCGCGGATTGACTTCCAGGGGCTTGGCCTGGGCCGTCTTCATCTCGTCTTCGCTGATATAGCCGTTGTCGAACATCTGGGTCAGCACCCAGTTGCGGCGCTCGATGGCGCGCTCACGCTGGCGGAAGGGATGATAGTTGTTGGGTCCCTTGGGAAGGGCGGCGAGATAGGCCACTTCCTCAAGCGACAACTGGTCGAGGGACTTGCCGAAATAATTGAGCGAGGCGGCGGCCACGCCATAAGAGTTCAGCCCCAGGAAAATTTCATTGAGATAGAGCTCGATGATCTGGTCCTTGGAAAAGGCCTGCTCGATGCGCTGGACCAGCAGCGCCTCCTTGAGCTTGCGGTTGAGCGAGCGCTCGTTGTTGAGAAGGAAGTTCTTGGCCACCTGCTGGGTAATGGTCGAGGCGCCGACGATCTGGCCCTTGCCGCTCATCTTGACCTGTACATAGCGGATGCCGGCCGCCGCGATGCCCTGCCAGTCGAGGCCGCCATGGGTGAAGAAGGTCTTGTCCTCGGCGGAAATGAAGGCCTGGATCAGGCGCTTCGGCATCTGGCTCACCGGCACAAACAGCCGGCGTTCCTCGGCATATTCGGCAATGAGGGAACCATCGGCGGCATGGATGCGGGTCATCACCGGCGGTTCATAGAGGGCCAGCTGCTTGTAGTCGGGCAGATCGCGCGAAATGTCCCAGATGACATAGGCCAGCACCACCGCCACGCCGCAAAACAGCATGAAGCCAACCGCCACCAGCCATCCTAACAAGCGCAACATCAGCCGGGATTCACTCCGCAATTACTTGACCGGCAGCGCCATAGCATATCCGAGCGCCGGACCAAGCCCTTTCGCTAGGGTTTGAATGTGGCCAAGACGGGGCGGGTTAGTTGCCGCGCTGGGCGACTTCGGTGGCGAAATATTTGTCGACGGCTCTGGCCATGGCGGTGGCGACACTGCTGCGCCATTCGGGCGAGGTCAGCTGGGACTCGTCGTGCTTGCTGGAGAGATAGCCGAGCTCGATCAGGACCGAGGGCACATCCGGCGCCTTCAGCACCATGAAGCCAGCCGAACGCAGGGGCTTGCCAGTAAAATTGGTGACGGCGCGCATCTCGGCCACCGCCTTTCTGGCAAAGAACATCGAATAGTTTTTCGACTCGCGCTGCACCAGGTCGATGAGAATATCGGTAATTTCCTCGCTCTCGGCGCCAAGATCGATGCCGCCGATGATGTCGGCGCGGTTTTCCTTGTGGGCCAAGGCTTCGGCTTCGGCGTCGGAAGCTTTTTCCGATAGCGTGTAGATGGTGGCGCCGCGCGCCTCTTGGCCGCGCACCGTGTCGGCATGGACGGCGATGAACAGGTCGGCCTCGTTTTGGCGGGCGATCTGCACGCGCTGCTTCAGTGTCAGGAATTCGTCGCTGTCGCGGGTCAGGACCACTTTGTAGCGGCCATCCCTGGACAGGATGTCCCGCAGGCTTTGCGCAAAGGCCAGCACGACATCCTTCTCGCGGGTCTTTTTCAGGCCAATGGCACCGGGGTCGATACCGCCATGGCCCGGATCGATGACAATGGTCTTGCGCCCGGCATGGCGGACAGTGGCGAGTTTCTTGGACGGCGACGGTTCAATAGCGGCAACCGCTTCATCCGGCGGCGGCGGTGCTGCGGCATCGGCGATGGCTTTCTCAGTGACTGGTGCCTCGGACTGATAAGTCTTGAGGAAGGCCTCCTCGCTGGTCTGGACCAGATCGACAACAATGCGGGCGGGCTGGCCAGCCTGGGGTTCGACGACGAAGGATTTCTCGATGAGGACGGGTCCCGCCGTATCAATGACGATGCGCGACTTGCCGGTCTCGACCTCGCCATAACGGTAAGCCTGCACCAGCCCCAGGCTCTGAATGCCGGAACCGGGCGGCATGTCGAAGCGGACACCAGGGATGTCGATGATGACGCGATAGGGGTCTGGCAGCACATAGACGGTGTAACTCACCGCCTGGCTCAGATCGGCGACGAAGCGGGTGCGGGTCTCGTCGCCGCCAACGCGGGCGCCGGTGGCCACCACCTCGGCTGTGGCGGGCAGGATCAAGCCGCTCAAGGCAAGCACAAGCGCCAGCAGCATAGCCGCAGCACTGTCCCCTCGCCTGCCCGTCCTGGTCACCATGCCCGGCCATTTCATTAAAGAATCCGGAACAACCTAGGCGGGCTTGGTTAACCAAAGATTTCCGGGTCCCGCCGGAGAAGTCACGCTTGGCCGTGGCGGAATTACACAAGCCGGACGCTATAACGCTTCATTTGCGCCATTCGGCTTGCAAATGCCGGGATCGGCACCTAAAAGGCATCCGTCTGCCTTCCGTCAGCGCCGCGAATCCGCGGCATTTTGCTGGCGGGGCGTCGAATTTCGCTTCGGGCGGGGGTCCGGATAC
>JBKJQD010000262.1:0-17806 GCA_046594125.1 Aestuariivirga sp. | reverse complement strand
AATGCCAGCTTGTCGAAGATTTCGGCATCGGCGCGGACGAGATTGATGGTTACCGTTCCAGCGGCTTCATCGCCGATCACACCGCCTTCAAGTGTGCAGGTCTTGGGTTCCTTCAGGCATTTGTCGGCGCCGACAATCACCGCATAGAAACCGCCCGCCGTCGGGCTTGACACCTTGAAGATGCGCTGCAGCGAGGCCACCACGTCCTTGACGCCAAGCTCCTTGCCATTGGAGAACTTGATGCCCTTCCTGATTTTGAACACATAGGTCTTGCCGTCATTGGTGGGCACCGGGAAGGCTTCCGCGATGTTCGGCACCTTGACGAAACCTTTCGCCCCCGCCGCCTTCTGGAATCCGACCAGGCCATCATAGAGCGACTGGTAGACCTGCCAGTACTGCAGGGTGTAATTGATGTGCGGATCAACGGTGCCCGCCGCCGCGCGCGCCACCAGGCGCATGGTGCCGCCGCGATGTTCGGCCTTGTATTCGGCAAAAGCCGTTGCCGCCGTGGTCATCGTCAGTACGGCCGCCGCCGCACCCGCCAAAAGCCATTTCTTCATCTTGCTTCGTCTCCCTGTGAGTTTTCTTGTCAATCGTTTTCGGCGAGGAAACCACCGGCCACTTTCATGCACTTTTCGGTTTCCTCGACGTGCGGCATGTGACTGGACTGCGCGAAGATTTCCCAGCGCGCGCCCTTGATGTTGTCCTTGTAGGGCTGCACCGTGGCAGGTGTTGCCTCGTCGTAAAAGCCCGAGATCAGCAGCGTTGGTACATTAATCAAGTGCAGCCTGCCGGTCACGTCCCAGTTCTTCAGTGTACCGACCACGAAAAATTCATTGGGCCCGTTCATGGTGTTGTAGACGGTCGGATTGCGTGCAATCTGCTCGAAGGAGGCCGTCACTTCCGGTGGGAACGGCACGATGCGGCAGACATGGCGCTCATAAACCCACATGGTTGCGGTCTGGTACTCCGGATCGCTGGTGGTGCCGGCCTTTTCGTGGCGGTTGAGCGCGTCCTGAATGTGCTGCGGCATTTCGCTGCGCTGGCGCATGGCTTCGCTCGACCACAGCGCCATGGAGGCTGGCGAATTGGCGATGACCAGCGATTTGAGGCCGGCTGGCCTTGTGACACCATATTCGGCGGCGAGCATGCCGCCCCACGACTGGCCCAGCACATGGAAGGCGCCACGCTGGCCCAAGTGATCCACCAGATTGTTGAGTTCGTCGATGAACAGCGCCACCGTCCAGAAGTCCGCATCTTTATCCGGAAGCAGGGTGGAGTTGCCGCAGCCCAACTGGTCGTAATGAATGACGGCGCGGCCATCGCGGCTCAGCAGCCTGTAGGAATCGACATAATTATGGGCGGCACCCGGGCCGCCGTGAAGGATGAAGACCGGCGGTTTCTTGCCATCAAGCTCGCCGGAAATCCGGTACCATGTCTCATAGGCGCCGAACTTGGCGCGTCCTTCGATGGACTTCATCTGCTGCACCGCCCCGCAATTCCACTCACGGAACACAGGCTAGCGTGGCGCCATGGGACTTGCAATGACTTCGCCGCCATTGACATAATGTTGAAGGCCGGTCCACCTTGCCCCCCATGAAATGCAATCATACGATCCATTCCCACCAGTGCCATCATGGCTGGAATAACGCCAACGCGGCGGTGCTGCGCATAGCACCTGGCGAAACCATTGCCTTCAATACAGTGGATTCTTCTGGCGGCCAGATCTCCGCTTCGTCAAGCGTTGCCGATCTGGCTCGACTCGACTTCGCCAAGGTTAATCCGGTGTCGGGGCCGGTCCATATCGATGGTGCCGAACCGGGCGACGCCATCAAGGTGACACTGCTGGAATTTGGCCCCTCGGGCTGGGGCTGGACGGCCAATATTCCGGGCTTCGGTCTGCTGGCGGATCAGTTCAAGGAGCCGCGCCTGCACATTTGGAAATATGAGCCTGCGACGCTGGCGCCGGCACTTTATGGTCCGGGCGGCGAGGTGCCGCTGAAGCCGTTTTGCGGCACCATCGGGCTGGCGCCCGCCGAGGCTGGTCAGCACTCGGTGGTGCCGCCGCGGCGCGTGGGCGGCAACATGGACATCCGCGATCTGGCGGCGGGAACCGAACTCTATCTGCCGGTTGAGGTGAAGGGTGGATTGTTCAGCGTGGGCGACACCCATGCGGCGCAGGGCGACGGCGAAGTCTGCGGCACGGCGATTGAAAGTCCGTGCACGGTTGCCGCCAAGTTTGAATTGATCAAGGGTGCCAATCTCGCATTCCCGCGTTTCACCACACCAGGCCCAGTGACGCGCCATCTCGACGTCAAGGGCTATGAGGTGACAACCGGCATCGGGCCGGACCTGATGGCAGGGGCGCGCGCCGCCGTCTCCGGTATGATCGATCTCCTGTCGCAGCGCTACAACATGAACGCGGTTGACGCCTACATGCTGTGCTCGGTGTGCGGCGACCTGCGCATCAGCGAAATCGTCGACATGCCGAATTGGGTGGTGTCGTTCTATTTCCCGCGCTGCGTGTTCGATTGAAGCGCGGCTTCGGCGCGCTCCATGTAGCGGCGGTCGAGCGGCAAAGCGTCCACGGTTTTGGTTAGTTGAATCTGGAAGTTCATGTGCTTGCCATACAGGAAGCTGAACTCGCTGATGATGAGATAGAACTCCCACATGCGGCAGAAGCGCTCGTCGAACATCACCTGGACCTTGTCGCGGTTCTCCTGAAAGCGCCGCTCCCAGATCGCCAGTGTCCTGGCATAGTGCAGGCGCAGAATTTCGACGTCGGTCACCCACAGTTTCGAACGCTCGATCGAAGTCAGCGTTTCCGAGAGCGAGGGCGAATAACCGCCGGGGAAAATGTATTTGCGCACCCAGGCGCCGGTCGAGCCCGGTCCACCCTTGCGGCCTATTGAATGCACCAGCGCCACGCCGTCCTCGGTCAGCAAGTTTGATAACTTGGTGAAGAACTCGTCGTAGTGGCCAAGCCCCACATGCTCGAACATGCCGACCGAGACGATGCGGTCAAACGGGCCCTCGACAGCGCGGTAATCCTTCAACTCGAAACGCACGCGATGCGACAGCCCGCGCTCGGCGGCGCGTTTGGTGGCGAGAGCCTGCTGCTCGACGGAGAGCGTTACACCGGTGACATCGACGTCCGCCACTTCCGCCAGATAGATCGCCATGGCGCCCCAGCCCGAGCCGATGTCGAGAATTTTCTGGCCGGGTTTCAGCGCCAGCTTGGCGGCGACATGGCGCAGCTTGTTGGCCTGCGCGGTTTCGAGGCTGTCACCGTCGTCGAGGAAATAGGCGCAGGAATAGACCAGACCGTCATCGAGGAAGAGGCGGTAGAAATCATTGGACAGATCGTAGTGATGGGCGACGTTCTTGCGCGAGGTTGCCGCCGGGTTGCGCTGGTAGAAGCGGCGGAAGCTCTTGCTTGCGCCGCGCAGCACCTGCTGCAGCGGATGGCCGCGCAAGTTTGAGCGGTTGAGCGCATAGAGCGTCAGCAGATCGCGCAGTGTTCCTTCCTCGATGCGCAGCGTGCCGTCCATATAGGCTTCGCCGGTGCGCAGTTCCGGATTGAGAAACAGCGAGGTGTGCAGGGCACGGTCGGTCAGCCTTACGGTGACGCGCGGGGCGGGACTTGCCTCATAGACGTGAAGCCCGCCATCGGCATCGATGACGCGCAGCGTGCCGGTCCGCACGAAACGGCGCATCATGGTGTCGAGCAATCTCATTGGGCGGCTCCGGAATTTTTACAAAGACAGCCTTGGGCTGGAGACGGGCAATCCCTATATGAACTGGCTGAAAGTGCAACCGGGACCGAAAATCATGTCGCTTCTGCTGAATATCTTGTGGATCGTCTTCGGCGGGGCCTGGATGGCCATTGCCTGGCTGGTGGCGGCTGCGATCATGGCCATCACGATTGTTGGCCTTCCGTGGGCGCGGGCCGCCTTCAATATTGCGCAGTATACTTTTGTGCCCTTCGGCTTCACCGCCGTGTCGCGGCGTGAAGTGACGGGCACCGCCGATCTCGGCACGGGAGCGTTCGGCTTCATTGGCAATCTGCTGTGGCTGGTCTTTGCTGGCTGGTGGCTGGCGCTGGCCCATGTTGTCACCGCGTTCTTGCTGGCCATCACCATCATCGGCATTCCCTTTGCCTGGGCGCATCTGAAGCTGGCCGGTCTGGCGCTGTGGCCCATTGGCAAGACCATCGTGCCCGTCGCGGCGATCTAGGGGATCGACGCCGGGCCACCGCCGCCGCTATAGCGGGATTGGTTTATCAGGGATCGAAACATGGCCGGCAGCGCTCACCCGAAACGCAATTCCAAACAGGGCATGTCGACCCGGGCCATCCATCTGGGTTATGATCCGGCCACCGAACAGGGCGCCTTGACACCGCCCATCTACCAGACCTCGACCTATGCCTTCGAAACGGTGGAGCAGGGGGCGGAGTATTTTGCCGGAACCAAACCCGGCTATATCTATGGCCGCACGCGCAATCCCACCCAGGCGCTGCTTGAACAACGTGTCGCCAGTCTCGAAGGGGCAGAAGCGGGCCTGGCTGTGGCCTCGGGGATTGCCGCCATCACCGCCACCTTCTGGACCATCCTGAAGGCCGGCGACCGGATCATCGTCGACAAGATCGTCTATGGCAACAGCTACACTTTCTTCTCCAAGGGTCTCGCCCGCTTCGGCGTCACCGCTGACTTCGTCGATCTCGCCGATCCCGAAGCGCTCGCTGCTGCCGCAGCATTGCCATTTGCGGCGGTGTTCTTCGAAACGCCGGCCAATCCCAATCTGCGGATCATCGACATCGCGGCGGTGAGCCAAGTGGCGCGCCGGATGGGGGCGCTGACCATTGTCGACAATACCTTTGCCACGCCCATATTGCAGCGGCCCATCGAGCATGGCGCCGATCTCGTCGTGCATTCAGCCACCAAATATCTCGGTGGGCATGGCGACTTGCTGGCCGGCATTGTGGTGGGCCGCGAGGAACTGGTAAAAGAGATTCGCGGCCAGGGGCTGCGCTATCTCACTGGCAGTACGCTGTCGCCGCTCACCGCCTTCCTCGTTCTTCGCGGTCTCAAGACGCTGGAACTGCGTGTCAACCAGCATTCGAAATCGGCGGCACAGATTGCTGCTTATCTCGGAACGCAGCGCCTGATCTCGAACATCGCCTATCCGGGTCTGGCCAGCAATCCGGCGCGCGAGGCCTATCTGCGGCAGATGAGTGCGGGCGGCGGGCTCATTGGCTTCGAACTCGATGGCGGCATCGCGCTGGGGCGCAAGTTCATGAATGCCCTGAAACTCGTCACCCGCGCCGTCAGCCTCGGTGATGCCGAAACATTGATCCAGCATCCAGCCAGCATGACCCATGCCGGATACGGCTCCGAGGAACGCGCCCGCCACGGCATCACCGATGGCCTGATCCGCCTGTCGGTTGGCCTTGAGAACACCGAGGACCTGCTCGACGACATCGACCAGGCGCTGCGGGGGCTTTAGTTGAGCGGGCCTTTGCGGAAACGCTTCAGCGTTTTATGCACACCGTGGCGGATGAGGCTGTCGAGGGCCGCCGTCACAGCGCCGGTGAATTGCGGATTGCGCGGCAAGTCCGTGCCGAAGATCTGTTCGATGCCGAGCAGCGCTGGCGCCAGCTTCGCCGCGTCAAGGCCGGCCTCATCGGCGCGGCGGCGCAGGTCATCGCGCAGCGGGTCTCGAACATCAATCGTGGCACCCTTGTCGTCAATGCCGGTGACGTAGCGCATCCAGGCGGCAACGCCCAGCGCAATGCAATCGAAGGGTCTTCCCATGGCCATGAGATCGCGGGCCGTGCCGAGCAGGCGCTGCGGCAGTTTCTGCGAGCCGTCCATGGCAATCTGCCAGGTGCGGTGGCGCAGTGCGGGATTGCGGAAGCGTTGGAGAAGTGCCGCCATATAGGCTTCGACATCGGTGCCGGGCGGCACCTTCAGCGTCGGTGCGGCCTCCTCATGCATCAGGCGCGAAACGATTGCGGCGAGGTTCGGATCCGCCATGGCATCGGCGACCGTCTCGTAACCGGCGAGATAGCCCAAATAGGCCAGCGTTGAATGGGCACCGTTGAGCAGCCGCAGCTTCATGTGTTCGAAGGGTGCCACATCGGCCACGAAGGTGGCGGCCCAGGCCGGTCTGCCTTGCGGAAAATGATCCTCGATAACCCAGCTGTTGAAGACTTCGGCGATCACCGGCCAGGCATCCGTGACACCCAGCGACGCGGCGACGCGGGCCCGGTCGGTATCGGTGGTGGCAGGCACAATGCGGTCCAGCATGGTGCAGGGGAAGGCGACGTGATCTTCAACGAAGCGGCCAAATCCGGCATCGATCAATGCTGCAAAGCGCTTCACCACCTTGCGCACCGTCTGGCCGTTGGACGGAAGATTGTCGCAGCACAATACGGTGAAGGGTTCAAGTCCGCGGCGGCGCCGCTCGAACAATGCCAAGGCGAGGAAGCCCGGTGCCGAGCGCGGGTTTTCCGGGTGCGCCAGATCATGGAGAACGTCGGCATGGGTCTCGTTCAGTTCGCTGGTCGCGGGGTCGTGGCAATAGCCCTTCTCGGTCACGGTGAGCGAGACGATCTTGACACTTTCGCGGCACATGGCCTCGATCACCGCTGGCGGATTCTCGGGCGCCACCAGGATATCGCGCAGGCTGCCGATGACGCGCAGACGCTCGCCTTCAGCATCGCGCGCCGCCACGGTGTAGAGGAAATCCTGCGGCCTCAGCGCATCGCGGGGTTCAGTAGCGCGCAAGCTGACGCCGGTGATGCCCCAGCGCGGATCGCTGCCCAGAACGCCGTCGGTGAACACCGCCTCTTGCGCCCGGTGAAAAGCGCCGACGCCAAGGTGCACAATACCGATTTGCACGGCCCTGGGATCATAGTCAGGGCGTTGAACAGAGGCCGGCAGGTGCGCCAGCGATGCAAGCGAGAGTTTTGTCATGTCAGGGAATCTTCATGTTTCCGGTGTGATCAATGAAGGCCAGCGGTGGAGCGATGTCTTCCTGGAAGACGCCCGCCGTCAAGACCCTGCCAAAACCCGCACCGGTATCGAGGTTGAGCCGGTTGGGCCTGAGATCGGGTTTGCAATTGCTGGTCGGCGTGTGACCGTGGACGATGAAGCGCGGCAGGACGGCACTGTCGGCTGGATGTTTCCTTGTCCACAAGAGGACATGCGGATCGCGAGAGTCGTAATCATTGACGTTGATACCGGCGTGCACGAACAGCCGCAGGCCATCGTCGAGGAAAATTGGCAGGCTGCGGACCATATCGATATGGGCGGCGGGAATTTCCGCGGCGCTGCTGGCCCAATAGCTGATCAGCGTTTCAAGGCCGCCATTGGCGTGCCACAGGTCGGCGTCGTCGGGATTGTCGCGGGCCCGCAGCAGCAGGTCCTCGTGATTACCGCGCAGCGCTATGACATCGTCCGGGTAGCTGGCGAGGTAGGCCAATACTTCGTTGGAGGCTGGCCCCCGGTCGACGTAATCGCCGAGCAGGATGAAGCGGGCCTGTTCTTCCGCTTCCTCTGCCAGATTGCGGCAGTACCCCATGAGATCGGTCAGCTTGTCGAAGTGGCCGTGTATGTCGCCGATGGCAAAAAGCATGACCGTCCCGGATGGCTGTGATTGGCGCTATCCATCATAGGACGAGGTATGCGTCCTGTCTCCAGCCCATGCAATCAGGCCGCCACGCGGTTTCTTCCGGCGGATTTCGATTCGTAAAGCTTGGCGTCGGCGCGCTGGATAAGGCCCCTGGTGCCTTCGTTGACACCAAGCTGGGCCACGCCGAAGGACGCGGTAATGCGCAGGCTGGTGTTGGGTGCGCCGGGCTTGGTCCACAGCTGGCTTTCGAGCTGCTGCTTGATCTGGCCGGCCAGCATCGAGGCATTCTCGAGCGTCGTCTGCGGCAAGATGATGGCGAATTCCTCGCCGCCATAGCGGGCCACCGTGTCGCGGCCCTTCATGTTGGCGGAGATGATGCGGGCGAACCAGCGCAGCACCTCATCGCCGGTCGGGTGGCCGTAGCGGTCGTTCACCGACTTGAAATGGTCGATGTCGGCAATGATGAGGCTCAGCGGTTTGCCGACCGATTTCGCGCCGGCGATTTCGCCAGCCAGCGTGATGTCGAAGCCGCGGCGGTTGCGCAAGCCAGTCAGGCCATCGCTCAGGCCCTGTTCCTCGGCGACGGCGAGGTTGCCCTTGAGTTTCTCGATCTGGCGCTGGGAGGCTTCGAGACTGACCTGCAGATCGGCCGAGCGCTTGCGCATGCTTTCGTTCTCGATCATCAGGTAGGAAATGACCATGCGCACCTGATCGGGCTTCAGGGTTTCTGGCAGCTGGTTGTTGGCCTTGGCCAGCACGGTGTGGAAATTGCCATTGGCCTCGGCCATGGCCCGCAATTGCGTGATGACCTTGGCAACCTCGCCATGAATCTCGCGCTCTACCGCCGTTGCGGCGGCAGGTTCGTCCGGCGATGATTTTGCCGCTGGACCCTGCATCACCGTGAGCGCCGTGCTGATCAGGGTCGAGGCCAGCATCACGGTGACGGCGGCAAGCAGCCAGGACTTGCCGCCAGCCATGATGCCGGGATCGTGGATGAGGAAAATTGCCGCGAGGCCCGCGAGGGCGGACAGGATGGCCACCAGAAGGCGGAATGCAAACATGATGATTCTGCTGCTTCGTTGATCATCGCCGGATTATGTCGCAAGCCTTGCGGGAGGCTTGCGCTGGCGTCTATGCTTGCCGCCTCATCAGGAAGTGGACCTTCATGCGCAAGAAATCAAAAGCCATCATCACCTGTGCCATCACCGGCTCGATCCATACGCCGTCGATGTCGCCGCACCTGCCGGTGACGCCGGACGACATCGCCACCCAGGCCATCGACGCCGCCCATGCCGGCGCCTCGATCCTGCATCTCCATGCGCGCGATCCGGAGAGCGGCAAGCCGTCGCCTTCGCCCGCCACCTACAACCGCTTCCTGCCGCGCATCAAGCAGGCCTGCGACGCCATCGTGAACATCACGACGGGCGGCGGGCAGGGCATGTCGATCGATGACCGCATCGCCGCGGCGGAAGCCTTCTCGCCGGAAATGACATCGCTCAACATGGGCTCGATGAATTTCGGCATCTACCCGATGCTGGCGCGCTATCCAGACCTCAAGCAAGACTGGGAGCGGCAACATCTGGAGGCTTCGAAAGACTATATTTTCCGCAATACTTTCAGCGATATAGAAAAAATACTTCAGAGGCTTGGCGAAGGCCATGGGGTGCGCTTTGAGTTCGAATGCTACGATGTCGGCCACCTCTATACGCTGGCGCATTTTCTTGACCGCAAACTGGTCAAGCCGCCGCTCTTTGTACAGACGATCTTCGGCATCCTCGGTGGCATCGGGGCTGATCCGCAGAATGTACTGACCATGCGCGAGACAGCCGAGCGCCTGTTCGGCGACCAGTATCACTGGTCGGTGCTGGCGGCGGGGCGCTTCCAGATTCCCTTCTGCACCATGGCGGCCACCATGGGCGCCAATGTGCGCGTCGGTCTTGAAGACAATCTCTATCTCGGCAAGGGCAAGCTGGCGCCATCGAACGCCGCACTCGTCGCCAAGATGCGCCACATCCTCGAAGAACTTTCGATTGACATCGCAACGGCGGAAGAAGCCCGCGCCATGCTTGAAACAAAAGGTGGCGCCAACGTGAAGTTCTGACCGCCGCCTAGTCGCCGGACAGTTTCTCGAGATTTTCGTTGTTACGGCGGGCGGCGGCTTCGTAGCGGTCTTCGAAGGTCTTCAGGTTTTTCTTCGGTTCCTGATAAAACGCGGTGAATTTCATCAGGCCGATGAAGCTGCGGTTGACGGTGCGTCCCCACCAGCGCATGGGCCGGTCGAAATCGAACAGCAGGATGACGCGTTCCTCATCGGTGTCGTTCCACACTTCGTGTTCGTAGGTATCGTCGAAGACGAAGACCTCGCCTGGCCGCCACACCTTCATCACGTCGCCGACGCGGATGCGGCAGGCTTCGGCGTTCTTGGGAATGATAAGGCCGAGATGGGCGCGGACGATGCCCTTGCTGACGCCGCGATGGGCGGGGATGTGATAGCCGGGGCTGAGGATCGAGAACCAGGCGGTTTGCAGATCGGGAACGGCTTCCAGCAGCTTGGTGGTTTGCGGGGCATGGACGCAGTTCTTCTCCAGCTTCACGCCGAACCCGAAGAGAATGAAGGTGCGCCAGTTCTTGCCGGTGGCAATGCGCACCTGGTCGGGCGAGATTTCCTGGAAGGCCGGAATGGCCTCGCGGAAGGTCAGAATGTGTTCGGCTTCGGCGCGTATCGCCTGCCAGTTGCCGGTGAAGCTTTGCAGAAACGGGAAATGGGCGGAGTCAAGCACCGGCGTGTCGCCTATCAGCGACTGGCGGCCGAGGAAATTGGCAAGACCGCGGATCAGGCGCTTGCCCACGGCCTTGATGCTCCGGCGCCGCGCCGTCTTCAAACGGGTCCGCCAGGAAGGCGCTGTAGCTGGTGATGTCTGAGTCATCGAAATCCTATACCCCGTATTTTGCCCAGTCTCAATTTCGCCCAGTTGCCGCAGTCACTCAACGGGACGGATGGTGGCCAATGTGGACCGAATGAAGGCAGCCCCGCTACGGTCTCTCAGGTTCTGGGCGATCTGATCGCCGGGTCTTGCTAGGATGACATGCCCGAATCGGAATTGTGGCGGGGGAGAATGCATCATGCCCAAGCGTATTATCGTCATCGGCTCCGGCATTATCGGCGCTTCCATCGCCTGGCATCTCGCCAGTCGCGGCGCCGATGTCACGGTGATCGAAGCGGGCGCGGCAGGCGGGCTGGCGACACGCAACTCGTGGGCCTGGATCAACGCCTCATGGGGCAATCCTCTACCCTATTTCCGCTTGCGCGAAAGGTCCATGCTGGAATGGCGCAGGCTCGACCGCGACGTACCGGGGCTTACGGTCAACTGGTGTGGCGGCCTGATCTGGGACGTGGAACCAGCTGCGCTCGATGCGTTTGCCGCCGAACATGCGAGCTGGGGTTATGGCATCCGCCGCGTGACACGCGATGAAATCCTGCGCATCGAACCCAACCTGCGGCTGGCGCCCGAACACGCCTATCATGTGGCCGAGGAGGGCATGCTCGAACCTCTGGCCACGGCGCAGGCAATGCTGGCCGGAGCCGAGGCGCTGGGCGCCAGGCTTCTCGAACACGCCCATGTCAAATGGCTGGTTGAAGATGATGGCGCGGTCACCGGGGTGATGACCGACGAAGGCCCGATCCATGCCGATGAGACGGTGGTCGCGGCGGGCGGCGGTACGCAGCAATTGCTTGATTCGGTGGGAGTCACCCTGAAACTCAATACGCCGCCGGGATTGCTGGCCCATACCAGGCCGCTTGGCGAAGTGCTGCGCGGGCTGGTGATGACGCCCGGCCTGCATGTGCGGCAAACGGCGGAAGGGCGCTTGGTGGCGGGCACCGATTTCGCTGGCGCCGATCCGATGGATGGTGCTGGCGAGCTGGCCGATAGCTTGATGCAGATGATCAGGGGCCAACTGATCGGTGCCGAGGAGGCCGAGCTTGATTTCCATACGATTGGCTACCGCCCCACGCCCGCCGACGGATTTCCGGCGGTGGGGCGGCCCGGCGGGCGCTCCGGCCTCTATGCGGCGGTTACCCATTCCGGCATCACGCTGGCGCCGGCCATCGGGCTTTTCGCGGCGAATGAATTGCTTGAGGACAATCGCGATCCGCTGCTCGATCCCTATCATCCCGACCGGCCCGCTCTCGCATGACCATGCTGCCACTCGCCTCCTGCCCGCGCCAGACGCTGGCTTCGTTCAGCGCCGTGCTGACTGATATCGACGACACGCTGACGCTGCATGGACGGCTGCCGCCACAGGCCTTCGCGGCGCTTGCGGCACTCAAGGCCGCAGGCCTCAAGGTGGTGCCGATCACCGGCAGGCCAGCGGGCTGGTGCGATCATATCGCCAGGCAATGGCCGGTTGACGGCGTGGTGGGCGAGAACGGCGCGTTCTACTTCCGCTACGATGAAACCAACCGAAAAATGATCCGCGTCTATGCGCAGACGGCGGAGGAACGCCTGGCCAACCGCGAGCGCCTGTGGTCGCTGGCGAGGCAGGTGCTGGCGGAATTTCCCGGCACGGCGATTGCGTCTGACCAGGCCTATCGCGAGATCGATGTCGCCATCGATTTCTGTGAGGACGTGCCGCCGCTGGCACTTGCCACCGCGCAGTTGATTGCCCAGGCGTTTCATCGTGAAGGCGCTGCGGCCAAGGTCAGCTCGATCCACGTCAATGCTTGGTTCGGGCACCACGACAAGCTCACCATGAGTCGCAGGTTTCTCAGTGAAGCCCTTGATATTGGCATGAAAAGTGACTCTGCGGAAATCGCCTATTGCGGCGATTCGCCCAATGACGCGCCGATGTATGCCTTCTTCCATAATGGCATCGGTGTTGCCAACATCAGGCCCTATGCGGGGCTGATGCAGCATCTGCCGCGCTATGTGACGGAGGCCGAGGGCGGCCTTGGCTTTGCCGAATTCGCGGGCGCAGTGCTCCGTGCACGGAGTAAATCTTGATCCCTGTCCTCCGTGGACTGATGATTGGCGCGGCGGGCGGCATGGCGCTGCTCATGCCAGTGGTAACCGGATACGTTCTGCAGCGCATGGCGCCGATCTTGAAGGATGACAAATGGAACGCCTCCTGACATTCGCCCAAAGCAAGGGCGGATTGGTGCTGCTGGCTTTGCTGGCGTTCCTGGTGCTGGAACGGCTGTTCCCCATGGCGCGGATCATCGGCGGGGCGCGGCGCGTACTGCGCAACCTGACGCTGGCGGTGGTCAACGCCGGGCTGTCCTGGGCGGTGGTGGTGCCGGTGTCGGCGCTGGCGGCTGGCTGGGCGCCGGATTGGCGCCCGCTGTGGTGGAGCGGCTGGCCGGGACTGGTCATCGACCTGCTGCTCCTCGATTTCTGGATCTACTGGTGGCATCGCGCCAACCATGTGCTGCCGTTCCTGTGGCGCTTCCACGAGGTGCATCACCTTGATGAAACACTGGATGCCAGTTCCGCCTTGCGCTTTCATTTCGGCGAGGTGCTGATTTCATCGCTGGTGCGGGCGCTGGTGATCTTCCTGCTCGGCCTGCCGCTGGCCCATGTGGTGATTTTCGAAACGCTGCTGGCGGTGGCCACCATGTTCCATCATTCGAACCTGCGCTTGCCCTCATGGTTCGAGCGGCCGCTGTCGCTGGTTTTGGTCACGCCATCTATCCATTGGGTGCATCACCATGCGCGCCGCGCCGACACCGATTCGAATTACTCCACGGTGCTTTCACTGTGGGACCGGATGTTCGGCAGCCGCAGCGCCACGGCGCGCACCCCTGACATGGCCATCGGCGTCGAGGGCCGGCGCGACCGCGACATCGCGGGACTTCTGCGCAAGCCCTTCATCGAATAGGTAAATCCGGCGGATTTGGCATTGTCCGTGCATCGCCTGCGGACAATTCATCAATTGGCTTGCCACCTGTGCCATAACGCGACAGGGCAGCCCCGTAGGAGCCCGTGGAATTGGCTGATGCCGCAACATCGAACCGGCCCGAGGCGGCGCTGACGCAGGCATTGCGCCAGGCGCGGCTGGCGGAAGCGGCGCATTTCGAGGCGGCACTGGATCTCCGCGATGCGAAATCCATCCGGCTGCAGCTTCTCAAGGACGATCTGGCGCCTGCCGCCACCTCCGCCGAAGCCTCCGGCCTCTTCGATCTGGCGCTGGTGCCGGGCGATGCGCCGAAACTGTGGATCGATCTCATTACTTCCGTGGTGATGGAGCCCGATCCGCGCACCTATCGCCTGTTGCAGGACCGCCGCGACAGCCGCGAAATCCTGTTCGAAAGCAGCGACCGAAGCGCCGTTGCAGAAGAGGTCCGGCGGCAGATGGCGCATCGCCTGGTGATGCGCGAACGCATGGCTTCCGCCACCCCTGTAGCGAAGGTCCCAGCCAGCTATTCGGCGGGGTCGGTGATTCTGGCCTGGCTGTCGGGCTTCTCGCTTGGCGTCCTGGCTCTGCTGGCTGCGGCTATCCTATTGGAAAAGCTCAAGTTTTAGACTTGTTGCGGCGCGTTACAATCTGAAACAGCATTTGATTTCAATTGCCGGCAAGGCACTGATAGGCCTTTGTCCCAAGGGGCAGGGCCGTCTGGCTTTGACCCCCAAAGAAAAACAGGATTGCCTGGGGTTGATGGGGCTTGAATTGATGACGGGACGTGCCTTGAGGCGTGAGCAGGCGGCAACCGCAGTGGTGAGCCGGACGCCGCGCCAGAACCGCCACTTGCTACAGAAGCTTGCGGCCTTCGAGACTCTTTCGGAAGGCCTCGATTATGCCGCCCAGGGTCAGACCGGGTTCAATTTCTATTCCTCGCGCGGCGTGTTGCAGCATGTGCTGACCTATACGGCGCTGCGCCAGGCGGCATTGGGGACGGCGCGCAAGCTCTTGTCGCTGGGCCTGAAGCGTGGCGACCGGGTGGCGGTCATCGCCGAGACCGGGCCGGATTTCATGGGTGTGTTCTTCGCCTGCCAGTATGCCGGGCTTATTCCCTGTCCCATGCCCTACACCATGTATATCGGCGGCAAGGAGTCCTACATCGACCGCATCGCCGGCATGCTGGCCGCCGCCAGGGCCTGCGCCGTCATCACCTCCGATGATCTGCTGAATTACGTTAGCGAAGCGGCAGGGCGTGGCGGCATCACCCATGTTCTGACCCATGGCGGGTTGCAGGCGCTGCCCGAAGCCGCCGCCAAGCTTGAGCCGTTCCGCGCCGATGAGAGCGCCTATATCCAGTATTCCTCGGGCTCGACGTCGAGCCCCAAGGGCGTGCTGATCAGCCAGAAGGCCATCATTGCCAATACCCGCGGCATCCTGCGCGACGGATTGAAGCTGACACCCGACGACCGGGCCTTTTCATGGCTGCCGCTCTATCACGACATGGGGCTGGTGGGCTTCTGCCTGTCGCCGATGATGGGCCAGGTGACCGTCGACTTCCTCGCCACCACGTCCTTTGCGCGCCGGCCTGCCCTGTGGCTCAAACTGATGTCGGACAACCAGACGACTATTACGTACTCGCCGAGCTTCGGTTTTGATCTGGCGGCGCGGCGCATCAACGGCGAGGCTGTGACTCTCAACCTGTCGCGGCTGCGGATTGCCGGCATCGGTGGCGATATGGTGCGGGCCGACGTGCTGCAACACTTCGCGGAGACATTGTCGGTGGCGGGCTTCGACGAGCGCGCCTTCCTGCCGAGCTATGGCATGGCGGAGACCACGCTAGCCATTTCCTTCACCGATTCACGCCAGCCAGTGCGCATCGATACCATCGACCGCCAGGCCCTCAAGCTTGAAGGTGTGGCACGGCCCGCCGGCAAGGGCGACGCGGCGCGGAGCTTCGTCACCTGTGGGGCGCCGCTTCCCGGCAGTACGGTGGAAATCCGTTCCGAGGCCGGTGCCCTGCTTGGTGAGCGTTCGGTGGGCCGCATCTTCGTCAAGTCCGAGAGCTTGATGGCCGGTTACTATGAAAATGCCGATGCCACGGTGGGAGCAATTGGCGCCGACGGTTTCCTCGAAACCGGCGACATGGGGTACTGGCTTGATGGCGAGATCGTCATTACGGGCCGCGCCAAGGATCTGATCCTGCACAATGGCCGCAACATCTGGCCGCAGGACATCGAATGGGCTGCCGAACAGATCGAGCCGCTGCGCTCCGGCGATGTCGCCGCCTTCGCCGTTGAAGGCGAGGATGGCGATGATGATGTTGTGGTGCTGGTGCAGTGCCGCCTGCACGACGATGTTCAAGTCGAAGCGCTGCGCCACAAGGTGGCGGCGGTGGTGCATCACAGTGCCGGTGTGGAATGCAAGGTGGTGATGGTGCCGCCCAAGAGCCTGCCCTTCACCTCATCGGGCAAGCTGTCGCGGGCGGGCGCCAAGCAGAGATACCTGTCGGACGAAATTTCCGAGGTCGTGCAGCCGGCCTTCCTGCAGGCCGCGCAATAGGCCCGGCGCTTGTTCGACCCGCACGAGAAATTGACCAGGATTGTCGCGGTCACCGGAGCCACGGGTTTCGCTGGTGGCCATGCGGTGGCCGAATTGTTGCGGCGCGGTCATCATGTCCGGGCCCTGGTGCGAAGTCCGTCCAAATCGCGCATGGCGGTGGCCGTGGAGATGGTGGCGGGCGATCTCGACAATGGTGCCGCTCTTGACCGGCTGATTACTGGTGCCGATGCCGTCATCCATCTGGCGGGCGCCATCTCGGCGCTGAAGCCCCACGACTATTTCCGCATTAATGCCCATGGCACGGTGGCGGTGGCCGAGGCGGCGGTGCGGGCCAAGGTGCCGCGCTTCGTGCATGTCTCATCGCTTTCGGCACGTGAACCGGAGCTGTCATCCTATGGCGCCAGCAAGCGGGCCGGTGAGGATGTCATCGCCAAGCTGATGGTGCCGCTCAATGCGGTGATCATCCGCCCGCCCGCCGTCTATGGTCCCAGTGACCGGGCAACATTGCCCTTGATGAAAGCCCTGACGCAGGCCATCGCCGTCATTCCCGGCAATCCGTTGAACCGCTTCTCGCTCATCCATGTGGGCGATCTGGCACGCGCTTTGGCCGATGCGGCTGTCAATGATGTGGGCGGCCTCCATGAGGTAAGCGATGGAACGCCGGGCGGCTATTGCTGGGCCGATCTGCTGGCGGTGGCCACCGCCGAGCGCGGCAAGCCGGTGCGCCCGCTGTTCCTGCCACGCGCCATTCCCTTTGGCGTGGCACTTGCCGCCGAGGGCCTGTCGCGCCTGACTTCAAAACCCGGCATGGTAAGCCGCGACAAGGTGCGCGAACTCTATCACGGCGACTGGGTGGCCAATCCCGGCTTCTTCGACCGCGCCGACGCCATCAGGTTTGCGCGTGGTTTTCCTGAAGCGCTGGCCTGGTACCGTCAAGCGGGATGGTTGCCGCGCCGCACCCGGGCCGATAGAAACCGGCCTGAACCCAGGGAGGAGGCCGGATCATGACCGCGACCATCGCCGCTATTTACGAGTTGCTGCAACCCTTCAACAGCAATGGCACCACGTTGTCGCCGGACACCGATATTTCCGCCGATCTCAATATCGACTCGGTCACCGTCATGGATTTCGTGATGGAGGTCGAGGATCATTTCGACATCGAAGTGCCGCTCAACCTGCTCGCCGAAACCCGCACCATCGCCGATCTCGCGAAGGTCGTGGAGGCGCGCCTCACGAAAGACTGAAGCATGGCCGATCTCCTCGACAAGCACCGTGGTATCGCCGAGCGTCACGCCCGCATGATGCAGCTTGGCGTCAATGCGGTGGGCGTCACCAACGAGCAGCTTCTGTCGCCGACGCGGGCGATCATCGAAGGCCGCGAGACCATTCTCGCCGGCACCAACAATTACATGGGCATCACCTTTGATCCCGATTGCATCCAGGCGGGCAAGGAGGCGCTCGACAAGTTCGGCACCGGCACGACGGGTTCGCGCATCGCCAATGGTTCCTATGCTTTGCACCAGGAACTGGAAACGGAGTTTGCAAAGTTCCTCAACCGCCAGCACTGCATCGTTTTCACCACTGGCTATCAAGCCAATCTCGGCATGCTGTCGGGGCTGGCTGGTCCCCGGGACACCATCTATCTCGACGCCGATTCTCATTCCTCGATCTATGACGGCTGCACGCTTTCGGGCGCCAAGCTGGTGCGTTTCCG